>JAWXAN010000013.1 GCA_034439475.1 Candidatus Zixiibacteriota bacterium | reverse complement strand
TCCGCCGACTTTGACGGGGACGGGAAACCTGATCTGGCGGTCGCGAATTACTCTTCCAACAGTGTCTCGATTTTGAAAAACAACGGCAACGGGACCTTTGAGTCAGCGGTGAATTACGGGGTGGGGGTCTCTCCTTATTCAGTTACTTCCGCCGACTTTGACGGGGACGGGAAACCTGATCTGGCGGGCGCGAATGCAGGCTCCGGAAGTGTCTCGATCCTGAAAAACAACGGCAACGGGACCTTTGCGTCAGCGGTGAATTACGGGGTGGGGAGCGTTCCTTATTCAGTTTCATCCGCCGACTTTGACGGGGACGGGGAGCCTGATCTGGCGGTCGCGAATGCAGGCTCCGGAAGTGTCTCGATCCTGAAAAACAACGGCAACGGGACCTTTGCGTCAGCGGTGAATTACGGGGTGGGGGGGTCTCCTACTTCAGTTACATCCGCCGATTTTGACGGTGACGGGAAACCTGATCTGGCGGTCGCGTATATAAGTTCCAGCAATGTCTCGATCCTGAAAAACAACGGCAACGGTACCTTTGCGTCAGCGGTGAATTACGGGGTGGGGAGCGGTCCTTATTCAGTTACTTCCGCCGACTTTGACGGTGACGGGAAACCTGATCTGGCGGTCGCGAATGAATATTCCAGCACTGTCTCGATCCTGAAAAATGACGGCAACGGGACCTTTGCATCAGCGGTGAATTACGGGGTGGGGATTAATCCTAGGTCAGTTACATCCGCCGACTTTGACGGGGACGGGAAACCTGATCTGGCGGTCGCGAATTACTCTAACAATGTTTCGATCCTGAAAAACGACGGCAACGGTACCTTTGCGTCAGCGGTGAATTACGGGGTGGGGAGCTATGCTATTTCAGTTACTTCCGCCGACTTTGACGGGGACGGGAAATCCGATCTGGCGGTCGCGAATTACTTTTCCGTCACTGTCTCGATCCTGATAAATGTTAGTAATGTTGTAGCTCCTACTCTGACATCACCCACCTCCGACACTGCCACCGAAGCCTCGCTCTTTGTCTACCATGCCACAAGCGCCGATCCTGATGGACCTTCGGCTACATATAGCTTTACCAATAAGCCTTCATGGATGGCATCAAATGCTGATTCAATCTATGGCACGGCGGTCTATCCGGTATCCGATACGAGTTTCTCTGTTATTGTCTCTGATGGTTTTCTTGCCGACACGCAGGTTGTCAGCTTGGCGGTTCTGCAGGTCACGCCCGAAGTCGATTCCCTGCTCGTCGATAACAAAGCCGCCAATTTAAATGTCATTGACCATACGCCTTTATTTGTATGGGATTATTTTGACCCGACCGGAGTCTCGCCGCAAACACAGATTGAGTTTGCGGTCGGTACAAACAACAACTGGGCATTCGCTGAAATGTGGAATCCGGCTCCGTTTATTTCATCAGATAGCTTTTTGACATATGCTGGAGTGAGCTTAGTTGACGGCGCGACCTATTATCTGAGAATCCGTGTCTACAACGGAAGCCGGTGGTCGCCGTGGCGGGAGGAAGTTTTCCGCATGAATTCTGTGCCGAGTACTCCCGCGCTTGTAGCGCCTGTCAGCAATACCATAGTCGGCAGTTCGCCATCACTCATTGTGACCAATGCCACCGATGCAGAGAACGATGCGCTGGTGTATGATTTTGAAATCTATTCCGACCCGCTGATTACGAATCAGGTGCTCGCTCAAAGCGGAGTAGCTTCGGGGAGCGGGACAACCGTCTGGAATGTGCCGTCGTCACTGCCCGAAAACAGTACGCTCTACTGGAGGGCGCGGTCGTTCGATGCGTATGAGTATTCGGCATGGAGCGCGGTGTCGTCTTTTGTGGTGGATGGTATCAACGAACCGCCATCGGTGCCGTCGACTATTTCACCGGCCAACAATCCTCCCTTGCCGATCTTTACCATGCTTCCGACATTCAGTTGGAATCGTGCGCTTGATCCTGATCCCAATGATATGACGCGCTATAAACTTGCGGTGGCGTTCACTCCATCGCTTAATTTTGCGACGGTTTATGATTCATTGACGGATACATTATATACGATAACCGGAGTGGGCGATTCGCTCTTTTTTGGGACACGGTTCTACTGGAAGGTGACGGCCTTTGATTCCGATGGTTTATCGGCGGCATCGCCAGTGCAGTCATTCTGGACGTGGGAGTTGGGGGATGTTAATCATTCGCATGTTACCGATATTTCGGATCTGACGGCTATGATAGATTATCTGTTTATCAGTCTGGCTCCGATAAGTCCTGAGTTTGTGGCAGATGTTGATGGGGATTGTGTGGCGGATATTGCGGATTTGACGAGGCTGATAGATTATTTGTTTATTAGTTTAGGGCCGTTGGATGTTGGGTGCGAGTAGTAAAAAGGCGTCAGTCCGCGGCGGGGCGGACTGACCTACTTTGTACCACACTGCTTGCGGTGTGATCTTAATGTTTGTGCAGGCCAGAGATTTTCGAATCCGCCAATGGAGGACGGCCTGCACGAAGACGAAGATAGATTCCAGCTTGCGCTGGAATGACATAGAAGAAAGAGTCGCTGAACACCCCAGTCCGCCACGGCAGGAAATATTCGTGCGGGACATCCCTGTCGCGCACCAAGCATTAAGACGAATATGAGATTGCCATCCGCCACGGCGGACTAAGAAGCGAAACTCGCAATGACGAGCTGTGAGATGTCTGCTATAGTATCTTGTACCACACTGCGTGCGGTGTGATCGAGGATGAGGTGCAGGCCGAAGATGGCCTGTACGAAGACGAAGATGGATTCCAGCTTGCGCTGGAATGACATAGAATAAGGAATTGGTGAACACACAGTTCGCTGTGGCAGGAAATATTCGTGCGGGACGTCCCGGTCGCGCACCAAGTGACCGTCAGGTCACACCGCCCTAAGAAGTTCGGCAAGATCTGACGGAACGGAGAAAGATGTCGAGACCTCGGAAGGTATCGACCTACAAATATCGGAGAAGATGGATTCCAGCTTGCGCTGGAATGACAAGAGAAAGGAAACTGAGAATGCTTCGCCCGACAACCCCCCTCACGCCTTTATCCCATCGAAAAGAAACGAAATTAGATACTCGCCCGTCCTGAGCGTGGTCGTCTTTCGCTGCGAGAATTGCCTATTGACCAATGCCCGCATGACTATCGAAACCAGATGTCCAGTTAGTTCTACCTCAAAATCCCCGCGTATCTCTCCCGTCTTTTCACCGCGCGAAATTATTTCGTCGATGTAGTCATGAAAATGCCGCTCGATATCTATTCCTTCAATCAAGACCGCCGAGTGTTCGAGCGCGTTTGTCGCAAAGAGATAAAATTTCTTTTCCGGCTGGTGGAGTTTTGCGTTGAGAATAAGCGCCTGATATAAATACATCAGCCGGTCTTTTGCCAGCGCGCGCTGGTCATGTTTTCTGACTTCCGCAACCCAGCGAGCGAGATAGTCATCGAAAACAAGCAATGCAAATTCAAGGAGGTGACTCTTTGATGGAAAGTACTGAAAGAATGATCCTTTGGATATCCCCGCATCGCGGCAAAGCCGGTCAACCGAAAGACCATCGTAGCCGTACTCGCCAAATAGTTTTATCGCCTGACGGTAGATAAGTTCTTTTTTCTGCGGCTGGAGCTTGCGAAAGGTGTCATTGACAACTTGCCGCTTCACCAGTTCACTTATTATATTTTCATCGACCATTCGGGGCAATCCTCATGCAATCCAATATCTTCTCGCGTTGGCAGTATAATGACTATTTAGTCATAATGAATATACTATTACTATATATCTTTCAAAAGAAATAAATAAGATTTGACTGTCTCGCTGCCGACTCTTTTATTCACAGCCACAGATAAACCTGATTGAACAGGAACAGAAAGGGAAATAAATCTATGGGAAAAGTACGCGTCGCCATTATCGGAGTCGGCAACTGCGCCTCTTCATTGGTGCAGGGTGTCGAATTTTACAAGAAGGCCAAGGACGATGATTTTGTCCCGGGGCTGATGCATGTCAACCTCGGCGGATATCATATCCGCGACATCGAGTTTTCAGCCGCCATTGATATCGACAAAAACAAAGTCGGCAAAGATCTCAGCGATGCCATTTTTCAATGGCCGAATAACACGATCAAATTTTCCGGCGTCCCAAAGTCCGGAATCAAAGTCCAACGCGGTATGACGCATGACGGACTCGGCTATTACCTTTCGCAGATAATCGACAAAGCCCCTGGCGATACGGTCGATATTGTCAAATTGCTCAAAAGTACACGCACCGATGTTGTTATCAACTACCTGCCGGTAGGTTCTGAAGAAGCGACCAAATGGTATGTCGAGCAGGTTCTCGAAGCTGGCTGCGCTTTTGTAAACTGTATTCCGGTCTTTATTGCTCGTGAGCCGTACTGGCAGAAGCGCTTCAAAGAAAAAGGACTTCCGGTTATCGGCGATGATATTAAATCCCAGGTTGGCGCAACAATCACCCACCGTGTCATGACTCGTCTGTTTTTAGAGCGCGGTGTCAAATTGGATCGCACAAGCCAGCTCAATGTCGGCGGTAATACCGACTTTTTGAATATGCTCGAACGGTCGCGGCTTGAATCAAAAAAGATTTCCAAAACCAATGCCGTGACAAGCCAATTAAATTACGAAATGGCTCCCGGCACTGTCCATATTGGGCCATCGGATTATGTCGAGTGGCTGACAGATCGTAAATGGGCCTATATTCGTATGGAAGGGACGACATTCGGCAATGTACCCCTTAATCTCGAGATGAAACTCGAAGTTTGGGACAGTCCTAATTCCGCCGGAGTGGTCATCGATGCTGTACGTTGCGCCAAACTTGCTCTCGATAACAAAATCGGCGGCGCGCTGGTCGAACCGTCATCGTATTTTAAAAAGTCCCCGCCGGTGCAGTTTCCTGATGATGTGGCCCGCCGTATGACCGAGGACTTTATCGCCAAATACGGCTGGAAACAGACTGGCCAGAAGAAAAAGAAGATGCCGATGAAAATCGCGGCCAAAAAGCCGGCGGCGCGCGCAACTGCAGCAGTTACAGCCAAACCTGCCAAACGGGTAGTGCGCAAGAAAAAGTAGTCTCAAAAAAAATCGCTGTCTGTGAGGATGGCTTTGATATACTTTAACCGGCGATGACAATCGCCGGTTTTTATTTACGTGAGAATGTATGACTAAAAAATCCCCTGTTCGGTCACGTGGTTACCTTATAACTTTCGAGGGAATCGATGGTTGCGGGAAGTCAACCCAGGCCTCTCGGCTCGAAACCTATTTTGTTTCACGGGAAACAAAAGTCAAATTGGTGCGTGAGCCGGGCTCTACTCCAACGGCCGAGAAAATCCGCCAGATTCTGCTCGATAAATCTTCGATTGTCTCGCCTGTATCGGAACTCCTTCTCTACCAAGCGGCTCGCGCTGATTTGGTCGAGCGAGAGATTGTTCCGGCTTTGAAAAGCGGCGAAATTGTCATCTGTGACCGATTTTATGATTCTACGACAGCTTATCAGGGATACGGACGTAAATTAAATTTGGAAATGATCACCCTGCTTAATCTATTTGCCTCGTCAAATCTCAAACCGGATTTGACCTTTATTTTTAATGTCGACCTCAAGACCGCCTTGAGCAGACGAGGACGGGAACTTGACCGTCTCGAAGCCGAATCCAAGTCCTTTTTTGGCCGCGTCAGAAAAGGTTTTTTGAAAATTGCCGAATCCGATCCTCGCCGAGTAAAAGTGATTGATACCACTCAGCCGCCTGATACAGTTTATGAAGAGGTCCTCGCCCACGTGAAACGAAAACTCCATCTCGCATGACTCGAACTGCTAAATCTCTACGCCGTGAGTTTGTGATTTCTTCAATCTTTATGGTTCTTATTGTGCTTCTGAGCGGCGCGATGGGCATTTATACGGTCAGCGATAAATCGCTTCAAGTTGCCTTTAAATTTACCCGTACCGCGCTTGCCCTTGACTCTCAATATCCGGGAAGTTTGGACTGGGACAGGATGTTCGATCAAGCCGTGCAGGGAATGATGGCTGATTTGGATCGCTATTCGGGTTATGTCGATATTCATCAATTTGAACAAATAGACGAGGAGCGGACCGGCGCATACAGCGGAATTGGTGTGAGTGTGGTCGGCGATGACCGCGGACTTCTGATTATGTCGGTTCGCGAAGGTGGCCCGGCTGCCGAGCGCGGCGTATTGAGCGGCGATATTATTCTCAAAGCTGATTCAATTCATCTTAACACAGTGCCAATTGTCCGGGCAAGCGACTATCTCCGTGGGCCAGATGGCACCGAGGTCAAGTTATCCGTCCTGAGGCCGGTAAGCGGAGATACTACCGAAATCGACATCACACGCCGTAAATTAGAACTGCTCCATATTCCATTTGCAGGATACACACCGGATTCGATGGTCTATATTCGATTGTTGGATTTCGATGCCGGCGCCTCTGAATCAGTAGAGGCCGCCATTGACTCGCTTATCACCAAACGACCAAAGCGAAGTCTCGGAATTATTCTCGACCTGAGAGGAAACCCCGGCGGACAATTATACGAAGCGTACAAAACTGCGGACCTCTTTCTCGAAGACGGCAAACTTATTGTTGGGACACAGGGGCGTTCACGCTGGAACAGCGAACAATATGAGGCGACCGACGATGACAAAACCGACGGCCTGCCTATGGCTGTGCTGGTAGATCAAGGCTCGGCATCGGCCTCAGAAATTGTCGCAGGCGCTTTAAAGCAAAACAACCGGGCGATTCTGGTTGGAGATACTACCTTCGGCAAGGGTTTAGTTCAGGGCTTTAACCGGTTCGATGACGGCAGCGGTCTGCGATTAACGACGTCGCGTTATTATCTTGAGGGTAATCTTTTCTTAAATGAATTTGATTCAACTTTGATCGATACCGGTCGCGGGCTTGTGCCCAACTATCCGATTCATTTTGTCGAGCGGGACCACTACCCGCGCTGGCTTGAACAGTCACTCCTGCTCCATGAATTCGCGGCTTCACATGAAGATGAAATCCTTGGGATTTCGCAGGGATTCAGCTTGGGTGATGAATGGGTTCAGCGTTTTAATGCTTTTCTGGGCGAAGAAAAAGCATTCTATCGTTCGTTACAATCAGAGCAGGCTCAATTGATGGCGGATTTGGCGATTTTTGAGGGGCAATCTGCAAAAGTCAGACGGGCGATAACAGAACTTGCAAATATATCGCTTGCCCATGACAGCCTTTCAGCCAAATATTACGGCAATTATATTACGATGCGTCTGGCTCAATTGGCTTGGGAAAGAAAATTTGGGACTTCGCGGGCCTACTCCGAAGTCACAATTAGACAAAAACCCGAAATTGCTTATGCTTCGCAGTTGCTTCGGGAGCGCAAACGATAAACCAGCCTCAGAAGGTGGAACAGCCACCGGTGGTGGTTTTTTGCGATTTTGATGGGACAATTACCACCCGCGATGTCGGCTATTGGCTTTTTCATCACTTTTCAAATGGCAGAAATGTTGACCTGATTCCTGACTGGAAAAGCGGCGCTATGTCAAGCCGCGAGGTTCTGACCGCTGAGGCCGCGCTCGTAACTGCCTCATCTGAGGATATTTTCGCATTCCTTGACACTTTTGAGCTTGATCCCGGTTTTGTCGCTTTCGATCGTTTTTGCCAGAAAAACAATATCCCGCTTGTAATTCTCTCAGATGGCTTGGATTTCTATATCGAGCATATCTTTGCGCGGCATAATCTAACGCACCTGCCGATTACCGCAAATGCTGGATTTGTTGAAAATAATGGCATTCGCATTGAATATCCGCACACTAATAGCAGTTGCAGACGGTGCGGAAGCTGTAAAAAGGAGCGGATGCGCGAATATATGGAGAATCAGGCCAAGGGGATACGCACGGTGTTCATCGGCGACGGTTATTCCGACATCTGCGCGGCCCGGGAAGTTGACCTACTTTTCGCCAAGAAGGACCTTGAAGAGTATTGCCTCGCGGAAAATATATCGTATAATAGCTATGGAAGTTTCTTCGATATAGCCGAAAAACTCACACAGCTCGGTTATCTGTAAGCGAAGTATTGTTTAGGTTGAAGAGGAGAGTGATGTGAAAGCAGTCATTATGGCCGGGGGATTCGGAACAAGACTCAGGCCTTTGACCATCAATGTGCCAAAACCGATGGTCCCGATTGGGAATCTTCCCATGATGGAGCATGTCATCTCTCTGCTTAAAACCCATAACATCACCGATATCACCTCGCTTCTTTTTTTCCAACCGGATCAGATAACAAATTACTTCAAAGACGGCTCTGACTTTGGCGTCCGTATGAGCTACTGTCGTCCCGACGAGGATTTCGGAACCGCCGGGGCGGTGCGCTTCGCGCTTGAGTTAGCAACTGAGACAACACTTATTATCTCAGGCGACCTCATCACGGATTTTGACCTGACTGCGGCTATCGACTGGCACAAATCCCGCAAGTCAGATGCGACCTTGGTTCTTACTCGTACAGAGAATCCGCTTTCGTACGGAATTGTCATCACTGATGACAGCGGCCAGATTGTCCGCTTTTTAGAAAAGCCGACCTGGGGCGAGGCTTTCTCAGATACGATAAACACTGGTATATATATCCTTGAACCCTCGGCCATATCGCTTATTCCAAAAGAGCAAAATTTTGATTTTTCACAAAATCTTTTTCCGCTTATGCTCTCCAAACGCATGCGACTATTTGGGAAAATTATCGATGGCTATTGGAAAGACGTGGGTAACGTCGCCGAGTATCATCGTGTCCACCAGGATATTTTCAGCAACGGCCTCGAGCTTGATTTCAAATTGCCTGAGGGGGGTAACTCTGGCAGCCGCCTTTTTAAGGAATCCGAAAGCAGTCTGCCAAGCGATGTCATTATCAGCGGCACAGTGATTCTTGGCCGGGAGGTGAAGGTGGAATCCGGCACCAAATTGCACAACTGTGTTCTCGGCGACCGAAGTTCGGTTGGACGAAATTGCGATCTGAACAATTCCATCATCTGGGCCGATACTGTCATTGGCAATCACACAAGTTTCAACTCTGTTATTGTTGGCCACCGTGTTCGCGTCGGCGATAATGTCCAGCTTCATGACAACGCCATAATCGGCGATGACTGCTATATTGGTAACTCTGCAACCGTTCGCGCTGACTGTAAAGTCTGGCCGAGTAAAACGGTTGAAGATGGCGCGATTGTGTCGCGCTCGATGGTTTGGGGTGAGAAATGGAATCGGGAGTTAATCACCGATTCCAAGGTAACGGGACTTGCCTTGACTGAGCTGTCGCCGGAAATGACTGTGCGGCTGGGAAGCGCGTTCGGAGCAATTTTCGGCCCTGGCGCCGAAATTGTCACCAGCCGAGATTCATCGGATATCTCAAGACTCCTGCGCCGCGGACTTATCTCCGGCCTGCTCGCATCGGGTGTGAATGTGGCTGACCTTGAATCAATGCCTGTGCCAGTAATGCGCTTTTGTTTAGGCAAAGGGAAATATGCGGCCGGGTTGTATGTTCGGCATAATCCTGAGGATTATCGCCAGGTCGATTTTATTTTCTTCGATGGCAGCGGGCTGGATATGCCGCCCAGTAAACTAAAAAAAATCGAACGGAATTATTTTGGCGAAGACTATGAGCGCGCCTCGCTTGATACGATTGGCCACCTTGACACTCCCCAGCGGGTGCTCGATGATTACCGCCATGAGTTTATCTCCGAAGTCGATGTCGACACCATCCGCAAAGCTGGATATAAAGTTGTTATCGATCATTCCAATGGCTCATCATCGCAAATTTTTCCAACGCTTTTTTCCCAGCTTGGAATCGATACAACAGAACTGAATGCCGCGCTCAATCCGCGAAAATTTTCTACCTCTGTCGAAAATCGGGCACAGGCAACTCGCCAGCTTTCGGCGATTGTGACCTCGCTCAAAGCCGATGTTGGTTTCATGCTCAACCCGGCGGCGGAAAAACTTACTGTGATAGATGAACTGGGCCAGCCTATCGACGGACAACTGCTTCTGCTTATGGTCACAGAGCTATACCTGCAACTGAATCGGCCCAAGCGAATCGCTGTGCCAGTTGGGGCCTCAATGGGAATCGAGGAGATCGCCCATGAACGTGGCGTCGAAGTTATTCGAGTGGCCAATGATCACCGCGCAATGATGGAAGTTCGTCTCAAAGGGATGGCTGATTTTGTCGGAGGAACGCGCGGCGGATTTATCTTTCCCGGTTTTCAGATGGGAGCCGATGCCATTCTTGCCACGGTGCGGATAATCGAGATGATGGCCCGTACGAATACCCGATTGAGCAGTCTAAGAAAACAGTTCGATGACCTCAGCCGACAAAGCGCGTCTGTCCCATGCCCGTGGTCAAAGCGAGGTATGGTCATGCGACG
Source organism: Candidatus Zixiibacteriota bacterium (assembly GCA_034439475.1). Taxonomy (NCBI): domain Bacteria; kingdom Pseudomonadati; phylum Candidatus Zixiibacteriota; species Candidatus Zixiibacteriota bacterium. The sequence continues at coordinate 23,801 of JAWXAN010000013.1, read as the reverse complement.
TCTAATTACGGATTCGACCGAAAAACAGCGCCAGCTTATAGACGGTGTGCGGGTATTTGAAGATAACGGCTGGGTACTCGTTACCCCCGACCGCTTCAATGCGGCCTTCACGATAATGGCTGAATCGCGATCGGAAAACGATGCCTATTCGCTTGTTAACCGCTATAAATCGTTTGTTGAAGAATCCCTCAAAGCCTGAGCGGTCAGCATTCGGTTCGGTTCGCTTGGGTAACATTCCGATGAGTCGTTGTGAGGAGTGTCTTCTGAAGCACGACCCTCCGCGCCTGCCCGCTGTGGCGGGGCGGACAGACTTCCCCGCCCTACTTATATCGCACTCTTTCGCAATCGCCCACCAGCCAACGCCCCAAGCGCACCAGCGAACAAAAGCGACAACTGATACCAGATCGGTTGATCTGCCTTGTCGAATATTATCGTCGCAATGCTTCCCAATACAATCAGTCCGGCCAGCGCAAAAATGTGTTGTTGAATGCTGCCACGAGCGGTCAATGCCGTGACATAGCCGCCGGCAAGCGCCACAAAAAAGCCGACAACAATTATCAAAACAGCGACGCTTATTCGTGGAAATGCATTCGGCTCAGGGAAAGCATCGGGGAAAACAGTTGGCAGAACGAGAAAAAAAGGCCAGTCAGAGCAACCATCACAAAATAGCCTGCGATAACAGCGGCGATTGATCGTAGCATTACACCAGATCTCCTCTATCGGATTAGGTTCTTCTGTTCCATTAATGTAATCTGTCGCCGTTGATTTTGTCAGGGATCAGTTCGAGAGTAACCGGCTCGACCGCTGATATATTTTCAAGCTTCAGAGGAGTCTGGCCGATCTGAGCGAGTTCAGGAATCTCTTTTTTTCCACTCGCGCCAAGTTCTTTGAATTTTCTTGCGGCAGGAAAGAGGCGGCTTTCAAATGACCTCACCGACAAATTGAAAGAGCCGACAGCGCTATCAAGATATTTCCCGACCTGGCCAAAATGGTCGAAGGCGGTCGCAAATCGGTCATGCAAATCCTGTCCAAGACGGCTTATTTCCTGGGCGTTTTTCGCAAGCGATTCCTGCCGCCACCCCATCTCAACCGCGCGAAAGAGAGCGATTAATGTTGTCGGAGTGGTGATGACAATTCCCTGCGCGAGCGCGCTTTCAATCAGCAAGGGGTCCTGCTCAGCGGCGGCAGAAAGAAATGAATCGTTCGGAATGAACATGACCACAAAGCCGGCCGAAGCCGGATACTGGCTTGCATAATCTTTAGCTGCCAATTTTGAGACATGGACTTTTATCTGTTGCGCGTATCGAACCAGCGAGGATTTGCGCGCTTCATCGGTCTGAGCTTCAAGCGCTTCCTGGAAGGCGCTGAGCGGAACCTTGGAATCGACAATTATTTGGCGTCCTGCTGGAAGATTCACAACCATATCCGGACGGAGGCGTCCGTCTTCGGTTGCCACTGATCCCTGCTCGATAAAATCGCAATGATTGGACATCCCGGCCAACTCGACGGTTCGTCGAAGAGCTATTTCACCCCAGCGTCCGCGAACGGTCGGAGATTTAAGCGCGGAGCTGAGTTTGAATGTTTCATTTTGTAACTTGGAAACGCCCTCCGCAAGGGTGCGATACTGCTCATTGACCGTTCCATAGTCTTTTTGACGTTTCTCTTCAAGGTGAGTGCTTTCCTTCTGATATTTATTCAGTGATTCAGAGAGAGGCAGGATCAACTCTGCGATTGCCGCTTTACGGGCCTCCAATTCAGTCTGCGCTCCTTTTTCAAGGACTTTGAATGATTGATCAGCCAGCGAGAGAAAATCTTTGTTATTTTTGGTTAAGGCTTCGGATGCGAGTGATGTAAAAGTATCGGCAAGTTTAGTTTTGGCGTCATCAAGAAGCGCAAGTTGTTCCTGAAGGTGTTTTTGAGTTTCTTCGGCTTTTGTTTCGGCTTTTGCCTGAAGAATCTCGGCCGTTGTGAGTCTCTCACGGATAGTGCCGAAATCTTTGGCGGCAATCTCTATCTGCTGACGCAACTCGCTGACTTTCGCTTCGGCAGCAGTCGCTCGGCTCTTTGAAAGAAGCCATGTCACAAACGATGCCACAGCGGCGCAGGCGAGAATAATGATTGATGTAACGAGTATAGACACCTTCCGCTCCTGTCAAGACTGGCCGTACAGCATGAAACCACAAAGAAGTTAATCGTGACGTTGTATTATTAGCATAATTTTGGGTTTCGTCAATCTCTTTTTTGCGAAAGAGCTGAATGAGAGATGGGAAAGTACGCTCCTCGCAACGACAAATCTTAAGATTTGATATTACCTTCTCCCCCTGAGAGAGGGGGGATGAGGGCCTATTCAATTAAGAGAAGGCCGAGGGGCATAAGAATGACTCGTGCTACAAGACGAAGAAAAGACGTCAGGTCACAGTGATCGCTGACCTACGAATATCAGAGAAGATGGATTCTCCGCCACGTCGGACTGGAATGACATAGAACAAAGAATCGCTGAACCGTTCGCCTGCGGCGAACCCGCTGCGGAATCGCTACGGAGCTAAGACGAAAATGAACCCGCCACAGCTGGCAGGCATGAGATTGCCACACTTGCTCGCCGCGGAAGGGGCGTTCCTAAGAAGTCGCTCGTCACAACGACATATTATGGAAGAGTTATCTTCCTCAACACCGGAATAAAGCGGACTGAATCATCGGAATTATCAAGCCGCACACTTACATCAAAATCGCCGTACACAGCAACAATCTCGAATTGTCCTGAGAGTTCAACCAGGGCGCGAAAGGTCTGAAGCGAACAGCGACGAAGGTGGTCGGTTGAAACAATTCGGTCTACCGCGCCGTTCGCGGTATTGGTAACTGTGAACGTGATCGTTATTTCATCAATTTCAGTGAGCGGATCGTATTGTTGGTCGTTTCCACCCCAGTCGGTTTCGACGATCAGGTCTCCGCGGGATCTGAGCCATGTTTTGTTTTCTTGGACAGATTCAGGCGCGGATTCCTCGTTGTAAAAATCACGCGGATGGGCGGTCGAAATAATATAGATGCCGCCATCGACCAGACAATCAGCAACCGCATGAAAATGCGATACGATATCCTCGTTTGACAGCAAATGCGCAAAACTGCAAAGCAGGCAAAAACAGAGATCATAGCGCCGCTGTGTAGAAAATAATCGCATATCTGCTTCAATAATATGACTGTTCAGCTTTTGTTTTTTAACGAGAGTTTGTGTATAAGCCACCATTGCTGGTTCGATGTCAAGACCATCGGAGATGACATTGCGAGCGGCAAGTTCACGCAGATGATATCCCGGGCCGCAGGCCAATTCCAGAGCCGATGTTACTGAACGATTGAGAAATTTTTGGGCAGCTGTTAACAGGAAATCAACTTCACCTGACAGAGGGCGATCCTGGAAGGCTATATCATAAATTTCCGGATAGGAATAGATGCGTGTCATAAAAATGATAGGCGCGGTTTTATGCTATTAACGCGAATGCCAGTATTATCACAGTCCGCGCTTGATGCAGTAAATGTACAGTTGCAGTGTGCGAAGATGCTCACCCCAATGGATGTCATAACTTACAACAAAATATTCCGCTGCTTCTTCGATGCCATTATGCAAAAGAAGCCAATTCACCGAATAGAGTTCATTCGTGATGTCAAGAATATCATCGATTGAATCCCCTATCTCTATAATCGCAGGAGTAGGAGTTGCGGTGACCGACGATGAAACCTGATAGCGGCCAAAACTGGGAAAGCGACGCGTTATTAATTTGCGGAGAGCATTTTGGTCACGTCTTGGGGTGTCGCTTGGACTGTATTCTTTCGAATATGCGGTAAGGCGGTGATAGAGCACGGCAAGGTTGTCCAGAAGATTGGAAAGCTCACGCTCATTGCCAGTCAGGATATCGCTTTCCTGTTCGATGAGATCGAGAAATGAAGTTATGGTTGTCGAAAATTCCTGCTTGGTTACAGCCATTCAATACTATCCCGAATATAAAGTCCTTTGGCTCATGCCTTTTGAAAGTAATGTAATCGCTCGCGATTCAAAAGCGCAACCAAAGCTTTTACATCGGCGGGCTGAGTGCCGTAGTTTGTTATACAGGCTCTCAGGACAGGAGTTGACTTGTTTAATGTGGTTGACGAGATCCAGGCCTCGCCGGATCTAACAATATTTCGGGCAACTGTTGCGACGAATCTTTCGGTACGACCTTCGCCTGTTTGGCCATCCACGAAACATATAACCGGCAATTTCGTCTGGTTGAGAACTTTCCAGTTTGATTTATGGAGTTCATCACGAAGCAGGTTGCCCATCGAGCATTGATGTCGGATTACATCAGCATAGCCATCCCATCCGGCGACAAGCAATGACATGAATACTTTTAACCCTATGAATCTTCGCGACCACTGAAGAGAGTGTGAAAACGGGTCAATAACCTCGAGTCCCGAGGCATCACGCGGCATGTATCCGGTATGTATCGCAAATGTTCGGCTGAGGATGTCTGTGTGGCGGGTCAAAAATAGCCCGGCTCCCATAGGAACCGAAAGCCATTTATGGGCATCAAATGTAATCGAGTCGGCTCTTTCAATTCCGGAAAACAGATCTTGGAGTTCCGGCACAAGCATCGCCGCGCCGCCCCAGGCAGCATCGGCGTGAAGCCAGAGTTTTTGTTCTGCGGCCACATCAGCCAAACTATCGAATGGATCGACAATTCCCGATTGAGTGCTTCCCGCGGTTCCAATGACCATGAACGGCAATTCGCCGTTTGATCTATCAACAGCAATCTGTTTGCGGAGAGCGTCAATGTCCATGCCAAGAGCGTCATCAACGGGAATCTCGCAGATAGCCGCGCTTCCAATTCCTGAGCACCTCGCCGCTTTGAGGGTTGAGTGGTGGCTCTCGGCGGTGACATAGATTTTCGGCTGGCCTCTGAGCGCCTGTGCGCCATGAGACAGGTAGCTCGGGAATGTGTGGACAAGGGCGGTCAACAATGCGGTATGGTTGGCTTCAGCGCCTCCGCTGGTGAATGTTCCATCGATGTCTCCGGTCGGATAACCAAACTTTTCTCCGATGGATCTGATAAGATGCCCTTCAGTTTCGATTGCAAATGGACTGTGGCTCCATGCCGCAAGCTGGGGGTTGAAAGCGGCCACAAGCGAGTCGGCGGCAATTCCCATCATCGTCGGCGAGGGGTTGAACAGCCCGAAGTACATCCGATGGGATGAGTGGACCTGGTGTTCGGTCAGTGATTTTACAATAAAATCCACAGCGCACTCAGGCGAATGCGGTTCTTCGAAGCTATGTTTTTCAAGTAGGGCACGAACGATGGTTGGCTCGAGAATCGGCGATACACGAAGCGCGTCGACGCTTGCGCGATAGCGCTCTATTTCAGCGGCAATTTTTTGCCAGAGCTGTATTCGTTGGGCGGGATCAAAATCGAGGTGCGGCATGGCGATTACTTTCGTTTGCTGTGTCCTTTACAGAGAGGGAAATTACACGGGTGACGCAAATGAGGCAAGCGGATAATGGGGAGGGTGTGGCCATCCCGCCCCGGTTGGCGGTGTAATCTCATGTACCGGAATGCGTACTAACTACTTCTAATAGTTATGGCCTACGTTGACACGGTGTCGAATAGTTCTATATTGCACAGCATGGCTATATTATCCGACATAGCAAAGTCTTATCTCGGTTTACACAAAAAAGCCAAGTCCGGCGTCCTTAACACAATACACCTGTCGAAAAAAACTTATTGTTGAAAAGAGGCCTCATGCTATCACCTCGATCACAGTCCGCCAAACATATTTGGCTAATTCTTCGCCTCGTCCCTGTCCTGCTTGTCATAGACGATTTTGCGCAGGCCAGACAACTCGCCATGGATGTTGTGCCGACCAACCAAACGGTCATGCTGACTATCAATGCAGATACTTCGGATTATTCTGGCTCGACACTCATAGACCTTGAGGTTAAAGCCGTCACCGACAGCTTTTCGTTCCATGCCGAGCGAATACAATTTGACTCACTCTCACTCAAACACAATAAGAAAAGTATCGCGAATAGTTTCACACGAGGTGAAAACGGGTTGGTCAGTGTGCATTGCGCGGTGCCATTGGCACTTGGCAAATACAGTCTGACAATCGACTTCACAAATGCTTTTGACACACAGGCTGTCGGATTATATCGAGTCGTGACCGAAGGAAACGGCTATACCTTCACCCAGTTCGAGGAAAATGATGCCCGCAAAGCATTTCCCTGTTTTGACGAACCGATTTTCAAAATTCCATTTTCGGTGACTCTCAAAGTTCCTCAAGAACATCTCGCCATCGCCAATACATCTATTGAAAAAGAGTCAAGCAAAGACGGCTGGAAAACGGTCGTTTTTCGTGAAACCAAACCTCTTCCCACCTATCTTGTTGCGATTGCGACTGGCCCGCTTGAGACAGTCAACGTTCCGGGGATGAAAATCCCGACACGGATTGTGACGGTCAAAGGGAAGCTTGGTCTGACAGACTTTTCCATAAAAACCACACCGCCGCTTATGGCTGCATTCGAAAAGTATTTCGATTCCCCTTATCCGTATGATAAGCTGGATCTTATCGCGGTACCGGAATTCTGGGCAGGGGCGATGGAAAATGCCGGAGCTATTACATTTCGCGAGACGATCCTCCTTCGCGATCCACAGAAATTGACTCTCAGCCAACGTCGCAGCACTGCTGGCGTAATCGCCCATGAACTGGCGCACATGTGGTTTGGCGACCTTGTGACTATGGCCTGGTGGGATGATTTATGGCTCAATGAATCATTTGCGACCTGGATGGGAAACAAAGTATGCGATGAGGTTTTTCCGGAATACGAAGTTGGCCTCAATGAAATTGGCAGTATACACGGCGCCATGAATGGCGACGCCCGTCCGTCGACACAACAAATCCGCCAGCCGACCGGCTCGACCGATAATCTTTTGTCAAATATAGGCGTCATCTACAACAAAGGGCAGGCTGTGCTCATGATGTTTGAGGAATGGATGGGGGCCGATCTCTTTCAAAAGGGAATACGGCTCTATCTGAAAAAGCATGCTTGGGGGAATGCAACCGCCGATGATCTTTGGGCGGCATTGTCCGAGGCCTCAGGCAGAGAGATTGGACCAACCATGAATACATTTATAGAGCAGCCCGGAGTGCCGTTGATTTCGGTAAACATGACATCGACAGGAGAAATCGAGATCAACCAAAGCCGCTTTTCCAACTACGGCGACACCGTCGGATATGCTTCGACTCTGGTTTGGCAAGTGCCAATGACGGTCAAGTATTACGATGGGAACTCAGTCCGCACGCATAGCCTGCTTTTGACTGAAAAAAAACAATCATTCAAATTGCCGAACGATGGTTCTGTTCAGTGGGTTTTGCCAACAGCCGATGCCGGCGGATATTATCGCTGGTGGGTTGCTCCGAAACAACTTGAGGCTATCGCCGGATCGTTTACATTGCTCTCAACGCGAGACAAGATTGGGTTTATTAATAATCTATCGGCCATGCTCGATGCCGGAGGGATTGGCGGCGATCAGTATGTAAAAGCGTTGTACAATTTCTCGTCAGATCATGACCCGGCGATAATCGAGGCGGTGCTGGACGGTATTGAAACGGTTGATGCGGCGTTCATATCGGATGCAGATGAACTATCCTTTGCGCCATTTTTGCAGAAAATATTCGCACCGTCGCTTCAGCATATTGGTTTGTCAGCCAAAACAAACGAGCCCGAGACCGTTTCACGAATTCGGCCATTTCTCATTTCGACACTGGCTATTGATGGAAAGGACCAGTCCCTTATCGCTTATGCCGATTCAATGGCGGACCTCTACCTTGCTGGCAAGTCGGATATTGACCCTTCGCTCATTTCTACATTCTTAGACATTGCGGCTACAACCGGAGACAGCATTCTCTGGGACACGCTCCGCTTGCGTTTTGAAACGGCGACGATCCCAAGCGAGCGTTCGCAGTATTTATCGACTCTCAGCGCGTTTCGGAATGGGCGGATTCTAGACAAAGCGCTGGAATACACGCTGACCGGGCCGCTCAGGCCGCAGGAGCGTTTTACAATTCCGTTTTCAATTGCCGCTATTTCTGATGCGCACAGAGACATGATTTTTGAATGGATGATGCGCCACTATGACGACATTGCCGCAAGAATTCCGCCAAGCTCGCTGGCGTCACTGACACGTTATGCAGGGGGGTGTTCAAGAGCGAGACTTGATAAGGCTCATGAATTTTTTGCTCAACCGGAACATCGGGTCGAAGGAACGGAGTTGCGCCTTTTGCGGGTGACGGAAAGTGTTGAAGAATGTCTTGATCTGCGGGGGCGAGAAAGTGCATCAGTGCTGCGGTATCTGTCGGAGGCGGTAAAGTAGGGGGTTGACGGTGGTCACACCTATCTTGTGGTGTCGGGCACCCTCGCCCGACACAATTTTTAGACCATTCAATTGGCGGGTACTAAGATGGACCCGCCGCACTAAGAAGACACGCGACAAAAAACGTCTCCTCCCTCCTAAGACTTTTCAAGCATACCTCCCACCGTCTACTTAATTAATTCAAAAGGAACTGAAACTTTCGCGAATACGTTCATACCGGGGCTTTGGGCGTATTCTTTATAGCGATACAAATGGTCACGGTACGAGACATTGAAGAGATTTTCAATTCCCACATCAATTGTGATTCGGTTTCCGCCAAACATCAGTTCTGTTCCCCCCGCAACAGTGATAAGTTCATAACCCGCGCTCGGGGTTTCAAATTCATCCACCCTGTCTTGCCTTGCGACTGAATTGAGTTGGACGGAAAAATATGGATTGTAGAGACCGCCGAGCTTTGTTGTCAAAAACTTTATACCGGCTTTGACCCGGTTTGCAGGCAGGAGCGGAAGCGACCTGTCGATTTCAGTGTTTGTGCCACGGACCATATCAAAGCCGCCACTAAGGACAAGCCAATTCGTTAATGCAAACTGAGCCGATAATTCTCCCCCAACCAATGTTGCGTCGGCTTGTCGATGCTCATAGACTGAAAGGCCGGATGCCGTGTCCGTTTCTCCCGTAGGCGAGAGAAAAATATACTCGGCTATTCTGTTTCGAAAGATCGAAATCTCAGCGCTGAATCGAGTTGATGCCGCGCGCAGTGCAAGATCGACATTGAAGGATTCTTCCGGATTGAGTGTGATATCTCCAATTTCATATCGCACAGTCCCCTCATGCACCCCATCGACAAACAACTCGAATGGAGTCGGCGAGCGCCAGCCGCGACCGGCATTTGCGACCAATGCAAGCGGTTCAATCAGCCTCCACACAATCCCGATCGAGCCGGTGACAGCATCGTATTCGAGCCTTTGTTCGGTAACATTGATTTCTGAAGTTTCCAGGACATCAATTGTCCTTGTGTCGTAGCGAATACCAGCCGATGCCGTGAATGTATCATCGATCCATTGCTCAAAGAGAAACCCTGAAGTGTTGGCAAGATCAAAGCCGGGAATGAGTTTTTCTTCGGCCAGTGTTCTATTGGTCTGATCCATAAGCGATATCCCAACGGTGCCGACAAATTTGCCGAAGGGCCTGTGATGGCCTTCGAGATCCAGAGTGTTCGTTTCCAGATTGAGATTCAGCGCAGGCTCGCGTCCACCTGCTTCTTCAAATTCCCTTCGTTGATTTCTCTGCCACCCCGCCTTCGCTTCCACTCTCAACCCATTCAGCAGAATATTGGTATGGAGATGAGCGCGGTCATGCTCGACATGCTGATTCGGAGTCGCATCCGGTTCTTCGTTGGGGTCTTCATGTATCTGTAATTTTTGGTCAAAGCGAATGTAACCAACACTGAGCGAACCCCAGTCGCCTTGTAAGCCGATCGCGCCGCTTCCGTTCATTTCCTCTTCAGCGCTGTTAAATAACTCACGGGCCGGAGTGGTGATGTTGCCGGCATCACGTAGCGAAACACTTGCCCGATAACCAACTTGGCCATTCGCGCCGGATAATGACAAAGCCCCTGCGCTCTGTTTATTTCCGCTGAAACCGTTGAGCAGGAGATTTCCACCCAGTACAACAGCGCCTTCGTCGACAGAAGGTATTTTGTTATTTATGATGTTTATCACACCACCGAGCGCATCCGAGCCATAGAGAACAGAACTTGGACCGCGGACAACTTCGATGCTATTCACATCAAGTGCATCTATTTCAGGTCCATGTTCGTCTCCCCACTGCTGTCCTTCCTGTCGGATGCCATCGCTGACTACAAGCACACGCTGGGAAGAGAGGCCACGGATGACAGGTTTGACGATTGAACTGCCAGTCGAGTAGGTTGCCACACCGGGCAGATCTTTTATTGTGGACATGACGCTCTCGCCCCGGAGCCGGTCGAGATTTCTCTTGCTAACGACTGTAACCGACTGCGGAGAAGACAAAGCATCGGTCGGCTGAGGAGTCGAAGTTACAGATATGCCCGGGAGTTCGAGCACGCTCGGTGACAATTCAACGTTGAGAGTCGTTTCTGTATCAGTTAAAGCCGCCGTTCGCACTAGCCGATTGAGGGCAATTGAAGAAAACTCCACGGCATACACCCCTGCAGGCAGGTTGAGGAGAGTGAACATGCCCAAAGAATCTGTCTCTGTGAACCTGTGAAGGGCTGGAATGGAGACCGTAACACCTAAGGGCGATATATTATGTGTCGCTGTCACTCTTCCGCTGAGAGTGGCGGACATAAGATTACCCGCGCTCAAAAACGCAAAAAATATGCTCATTAAGAAATTAAGGATTCTGAATTTATGAATAAAATACATGGTAATAAGACCTTTCCCTTCGTCTATGAAAAAAAATAGATTGTGAGAGCAAGACTAACTTACACGCTCAGAGTGTCCCATCACTCGCAGCAAAAAATCTGCGCGAAATGGTCATTGTCTTTTTTTGATTTGTCAGGAAAGAGTCACGGGAGGCGAACGCAGGGAAATGTCCCTGAGCGGAAGGGGATAGATTTTTGCGGATATAACTATTTTAGTCTTGTCTACAGACGTTGGCCTGAGATCAGAGAGCAGCGCTGAAGCAAGAGCAAAGAACTGTCCGTCGGTTTTGCACAATTGACAGGATGACGAATGATGATGAGTTGGACAGCTTTCATCGTGGCCGCAATCATCGGGGTTTTCGGCGCTCGTCGCGCTTGAGAAAATATGTGGGTAATCATGCGCCTGCCCCAAAAACGAGCCGAAGAGGAGGAAATACCCGACAAGAAGAATCGAAAATATTCTTCTTGGATTAGAAAGATAACGATGTCCAAACGAATTAGTTCTCATGCGATTATATATACACTTTAAGCGAAACCAAATTTCCAACACTTAACGGCCGTGTCCGCCGCCGACATGCTCTTCCTCTTTAAGGCCTTCGCCAAACACAGCTCGCGGGTAGGCCTGTAAAATTGTCTGCACCGAGGTAAAAAGCTCGACAAAGCTACCGGTCTCTCCATGGTAAATGTCATGAATTGCAAGAGCATGATCACGGGCGATCAACAGATTGGTTGAGTTTTGGATAGCCGTCAAATGGCTTGAAATTGCGGTGGCGGAGGCTGGAATTTCTGTTTCGCAATAGTCGACTATTTTATTAAAGCCACTTGTAAAGCTTGGATCAGCGGCGACGACTGCCCCGGCCATGTCATGAAATTCGGCGGCGGCATTGACCAGCGAAGTAACATATATTGCGGCTTGGGCGGCCAGCCCTCTTATTTCTACAAGCGTAGGATCGGTCGAATTCTCCATCGGGTGAACAAGCCCGTCAATGTCCTCAAAATTTTCAAAGAGTTCGTAGCCCGGGCCGGACTCGGTTTCGGTCTTGGCGTAGAGGGCTCTCAAGGGAACCAAAACTGATGGCGGCAAAACAACCTGAGCAAGTCTATTTGCCTCTGTTCCGGCAACTGAGTAAACTGCAAAGCCTTTATAGTCGGCCACTAAGTTGGTTGTGAATTCTATCTCAAAGGGATGGAGCTCAAATCTCTGGTTCACCCTCTCCCATTCGACAAGATCGCCGAAAAGAGTGGTATCGTTGTTTACAACAATCACTTCCGAGCCGTCATCGGCTATGAGTGACAGCCGGTAATATGACCCGTTATCCGGAGGCACAATTTCTTGTCCGCCAATTACCAATATGTTCATCCAATCACCGGCGACAGCCGCTGGAGCAGAGAGGGCATGGGGCTCAGTATGGGTCGCTATATAGGCTGTCAAGTTCACCGGCGGTGCATCGGAGGGATCGACCGGATTTTCATCCGAGCAACCGGAGAAAAAGAATAGAGAAGACAAAAAAAGAGGGGCATGAGCTTTGCTATTAAAAATCGAAACATTTGGTCTCCGAGTGTCTGCATTTCTTGGCTATCATAATATCATTATATAGGACGTTCAAAGGGGATGAAAGTCCTAAGGCAATATACGGGAAATCCGGATTTGCATGATTATTTCTTGAAGTTTGGGGCAAAAATGGGGAATATGGAGTTTCTGCAGGTTGTGCTCCGGCGGTGCTCCTGCTATGGGAGCATGTGGGGGAGTGGGGTACCCGGTTTAACTGTCAGGCGGGGGCGCCTGACAGCACAGTAAAGAACTGGGCAGGCACAGGGGCCTGCCCCCTACGGAGTCATAAGTTGGTGATATTGTAGGGGCAACCCCCTGTGGTTGCCCGCCATAGGAGGGGGTGACCGCGGGGTCAGGGATTCCTGAGACCGGGGGAGAAGATCACACCGTCCGCCGATGGCGGAGTGGGGTACCCGGTTGCTGTTCCATAAATGAACAAAAGGAGAGGGACGGGCTCTTCCACTATATATAGGACGTTGAACATACGATGAGGATGCCGAACATACGTTGATAAGATGATGTAAGGATAGGCTGGGGAGTTGATCAGTTGAAGGCAAAAAGATCATTCTGAGGGGCTTAGTTTCGATTTAGTCCGGCCATTGAGCTTTGAATTTGGTCGCAAAACAGACTGACAAAGACTCGTGGCTCGCAATTCCCTAATGTGACACACAGGCCGCTGGCCAATTAACCTTTAGCAGAGAAAGGCGAAAAAAGCCCTAAATAATAGCGTTTTTTTGATATTATGTATTGACAGAATGGAGCGACAGGAGTATATTCTATTCGGATGATAGGTGAAACCTCTAACAAAAAGATTGAGACTGCTCATTGAAGAGTGGTCACGCTGCACTACTTTTTTTCGATCGCAAGCTGTCACGATAAGTACTTCTTTCTTAAGCCGGCTGTGGGGGTCGCTTGAGAGTTACTAACAGGTTGGTTTCTTTACGCACTACTGTTAACGAAACATTTCTTAGTCGCTTCTAAAATAAACCGTGGCACAAATACGGTTGTATCAGTCGCGTTATAAGAGATCGTCGCTCCGAGAATAATAGGACTGTCCGGAGACAGTAGAGGTATCGTAAATCAATTTGGTTCAGGAGGTAAGGTGTATGTCAACAGGCTTTCGTAAGTATCGCATCTCGTTTGGCGCTTTGTGCGCCCTCTCATTTATAGTACTCCTTGGCGGCGCGTTGTCTGTACAAGCGCAAATTCCAGACATTATAGTCACCGTCGGCGATACCGTCGGCAATGCCGGCCAACAAAACTCAATGACGACTGTCTCATTGGACAATCCCACTCAGACGGTGTCAGCTTTCGAGCTTTGGCTCCAGCTTGATCGTCCCGATATAATGGTGTTCAAAACCGACACAGTGCCCGTGGTCGATACCACCTATTGGTTCTGTAGACAGTATCAGGGTCTGAATTGTGTCGATTCCGTCGGAAGGTCCAAAAACGAAACGTGGAATATCAGGCATATAGACACAGTTGAGGCCGTGGTCGGCAGTTTTAGCATCGCCGGCACACTTATTCAAAATTGGGAATATGTCGTTGCGCGTTCAATAACCGGATCGGGTTTCGATATCAAAGTCACCGGAATCGCCGATTTGTTCGGCAGTGGCGGCACGACTCCCGGTATTTCCCCTCAAAGCGGCGGTGTATTGTTCCGGCTCCTTGGAGATATTAAATGTGTTCCCGATTCATCCACAGACCGCACAGTCTACATTATACCTCAGCCATTTCTTGACCATTTCAACTTCTCAAGACCCGATGGCACATCTATAGGAATTGTCACGACCACCGTTCCGGACACAAATTATTACCGCTGTAACTCCTGGCTTCCGCCGGACAATCAAGTCTGCGTGAACTATGTCCAGGTCTCAGGCGTGCCGTACGATTCAATTAAGATTACTTTGGATACGGTTGCGACGTTGGATACGAACAAGGTGAAGCTCTATGTCGGCTCTCTCACGGTAGCCGAAGGAACCGAATGCGGGGCATGCGGTAATCTCGACCATGACCCGGCGGAGAGCATTGACATCTCCGATCTTACCGTTCTGATTGATTTTCTCTTTATAACATTAGCTCCGATTGAGCCGCTCTCTATCGGAAATTTGGACTGCGATGCCGAGGGATCGGTTGATATTTCCGACCTGACGGTCTTGATAGATTATTTATTTATATCCCTCCAAGATATGTGCTGTCTGCAATGATAAAACTAAATGGGCAAATTGTTGTTGGCTGAACGGTAACTGCACAAAGAGATAATACCGGCTGAATGCTGAATAATGAATTACTTTTTTGAGAACGAAAAAATGGATGTCTGGGTCACACACTCCGGCGTCCAGGAGATAAACAGGCGTAAGCGATGGAGAGGAGGACGTTTAAAAGAGGCATCTTGCACGCGCTCTAATAGGAATTTTCACGATTAACATCATTTTTGATTTAAGCCGCGAGGTATACTTCCAGCTGGTTGGCTCTCGCTGTTGTATCGGTCGGCTAAATTGAGGCGGGAAAAAGAATGATAATGATCGTCGCGCACACTAATTTGTTAACGAAGAAGTTAGGAGAAAAAAATGAAAAGACTTTCATTTTTCTTCGCTTTAGTTTTCTCAATCTGTTTGGCGGCAGCTTCGGCATCCGCTCAACAGCACATCTCCGTTGATAACGTCTCAAATGACGCTGGTCCCCTCCAACTCGAGGCCGGCAATGTACACGTTATCAGCATCCGGATTAATAACCTTGGAGGTCCTGCCGCCAAGAATTATAATCCGAACAACGGCTTTGCCATCTCCTCCCCGGACAGCGCCACATGGGATTCCACGTATGGAACCAACAACGTTGCTGGTAACATCAATACCGGAGCCCCATCTTTCTTTACCCAGTTCTTCATCAACCGCCGCCACTTCCCGGGGCCTCTTACCCAGGGAACTAATGCTGATTCCATTGCCTTTGCTGGTGTTTCGTTCGATCCTACAAAAGGTCTTTCAACCAGCTACAATGGTATTGCTTATCAGATCATCATCAATTCGAAATTGTCCGATACCGGTAAGCATATCTGCATCGATTCCGCTGCAGGTACAGCGCCGATTGGTACCTGGACATGGGCTGGTCTCTCTACACCGAACGTGAAGCCGACGTGGCAGGGTAAGACTTGCTATGAAATCTTCAAGTCCCCGAACTTTCCTCCGACCATTTCAAACTGCCCGGTGAGCATCACTGGCAGCCATTGCGCGACTTTGACATACGACTTTAACGCCACAGATGTCGAGTCCGATGGCTTCCTGTATCAACTCGTCAGCGGTCCTGGTTCAATCAATACCACGACTGGCGTGTGGAGCTGGAACGGCGCGACTCTTCTTGATGTCGGCGCTTCGATTACCCTCGTAGTCGATGCAGACGATGCTGGCGACGGTCCTAATTGTACTGTCAATATCATCGTGACCAACGCTGGTCCGAGCATCACAGCCTGCCCGGCTGGTGCCCTCACCATTACAACCGGTGACACCAAGACGCAGAATGTTGATGCTTCCGATGATTGCGATCCGCTGACTTGGACCGTTACTGCGTTGACCCCCGGCACCACAGGTGCTTTCTCCGTTGACGCAACGGGCCTTCTGTCTTACACTCCGTCCGCCACCGATGGCCCTGCAGTTCGCTGCTTTGCTGTTGTTGCATCCGACGGTCTCGCTTCCGATACCTGTAACGTTTGCTACAATGTCATCACAGGCGCTCCGTATGGCTTGACGATCGAAGATGTCGCTTGTCAGATCCAAGGCGGATTCGTCACAGTCGACCTTACTCTTGAGAGTATCGATCCGCAGCAAGGTCTCGGCGGCTTTGACCTCCTTATCGCCTATGACAACTCCGCACTTTCTCCTCAGTCTGCCCTCCCGGGTGCCATCTACACTGAGTGCGGATGGGAATATTTCACCTATCGCTTCGGCGCGAACGGTATCTGCTCAGGTGGATGCCCTTCAGGTCTGATGCGCTTAGTTGGTATTGCCGAAACCAACAATGGCGCCAACCACCCCGGTTGTGCCAGCCCGACTCCTTTTGTTGGTACCCTTCCGGTCACATTGGCTCATGTTGTGTTCTTGATTTCAAACAACCGTACACTTGAATGCCAGTATGTTCCGATCCGTTGGTTCTGGGTTGATTGCACAGACAACACCCTTTCAAACGCTTCAGGTTCGCAGCTTTATGTCTCAGACAAAGTGTTTGAATCTGGCAATTCTAATCCGGTCAACAACGGCACAGGCACCTTCCCGACCTACCTCGGCGCTCAGAACAGCTGCTTGGTCCCAGGTCCTAAAGGAGCCCCGATTCGCAATATCGATTTCCAGAACGGTGGAGTTTGTATCATCTGCGCCGACTCAATCGACGCCCGTGGTGATATAAACCTCAACGGCGTGTACATCGAAATTGCTGACGTCGTCATGTTCACCAACTATTTCGTCAATGGCCTTGGCGCTTTCGCTGGTCATGTCGATGGTTCGATTGCTGCTTCCGATGTCAATGCTGACGGCAACCCGCTGACAGTCGCTGACTTGGTTTATGCAATCAAAGTCGTCGTTGGTGATTTCCAAGCCGTTCCTAAGGTCTCCGCTCAGTCAGGAAAGTACAATTATACTAATGGTACATTCTCGGTTGATGGCGAACTTGGTGGCGCTTTTGTTGTCGTCAAAGGCAACGTAACTCCGGAATTGCTTATCAACGAAGTTGGTACAGTAATGACATCCAGCTTTGATGGCCAGAATACCCGTATTCTTGTTATCCCGGATGTCAACCACTTTGGTTTCGGCGTTAACTCCTTCTCAGGCGATGTCCTTGATTTGAACAACGCTCAGATCGTAAGCGTCGAACTTGCTGACGCTACAGGTAACATGGTTGCGGCCAAGACAATTCCGTCCAGCTATTCGCTGAATCAGAATTATCCTAATCCGTTCAACCCGAAGACCACCATTTCTTTCGGTCTGCCTAAAGCAGGCGACTACACCTTGACCATTTACAACGTAACTGGCCAGGTTGTTAACGAATTCAATGGCTCTTCAGATGCCGGTACTGTCACCTACGAATGGGATGCTTCGAACAATGCTTCAGGCGTGTATTTCTACAAGCTTGATGTCAAAGGTCAGGTTTCCTTGACCAAGAAAGCCGTACTCTTGAAGTAATCTTTTTTGGATACCTCCCCGGGAAGGATAATTCCTTCCCGGGGATAATTTTAAGACGGGAGGAGTAAGCTGGGCGACATAGATATAGAGAAGAAATAGACTAAGAATTGCAGAGAATAGAAGAATTGCAGATGAGAAAATTATTCAAGATGACTGGCAGAAAGTTCGTGCCAAAGGTCATCTTTTTTTGTATATTGGGTCCGGTTGGGGTATCTAAAAAGGGCGCTGCGCAGGGCATTGCGCAATTGTTTGGCTTTATAATGATAGGTTTGAGTTTCAATTTAGACCTCACTTATATGCTTGCCCATAACTGCAAGGGAACTATAATCGCCTGATTGTTAAGATGGTTTGGCACGGTCGTTAGAGACTAAGTCTTTAGTGTTCTTTTTCTTACATGGACTTGTTGAAAAACACTAAAGAGTTTCGTGGATGTTTGGCCTTGGCCGCGAAGGAAATGAGGCGAGCTGTCATTAACAGAAGGTAAAGCTGGTCTGGTAATTGCTCAGACAGTAGTCGGAGTAATCTCCTTGCGGACGAATGACGATGATGTTCAAATATATTACAGTAGCTCTTGGCACGATGCTTTTGTTTGGCGGCAGAGTCTCAGCTGTGTCCGACCCGTTCGGCGCTCTTGATCTGGTCTATGTAGACTCTGTGCAGACAACAGCCGGTGGACAAGCGGCAGTCAGATTTTCGCTCAGGAATGATGAGCTGATAAGCTCTATTTCCATTCCGATTATATACGATACCGCATTATTACAGCTTGATTCAATTCACTTCCTTGGGTCACGGGTGAGTTATATCGCCACGCGGATTACCAATCCTGAATTGGCCCAAAACACAAATGGACATTTTGTCGTTGCCGTTATAAAAATATTTGAGAGTCCTCTTGCCGTTGGCGACGGACTTATTTTTACGGCTCTTTTTACCGTGAAATTATCGGCAGCGGCTGGAGCGGTGGCCAAGATTGACAGTCTTTTCTATCCGCCGGGAGGAGAACTTCTCCTTGTTGAAGCCACGACCAACGGGCCAATTCGCCCGGCCTTTGCGCAAGGGAAAGTGGTCGTGAAACATGTCAATCGTCCCCCCACAATTGCTTCAATGAATGATCAGTCTATAATGGAAGGTGATAGTCTGGTATTGACAGTCGGCGCGGCCGATATTGATTTGGATAATCTTTCGTTGTCGGTAACTTCGAAACCTGTCGGGGCGACATTCATAGATAACGGCGACGGCACGGGGCGTTTTTCATGGCGGCCTGATTATGTCGGCCCGTATTCATCAGCCGGTTCACCGTTTACCGTTACCTTTCGCGCAAGCGATGGAAATCGGTTCACCCAGCAGCAAATTCAAATCAATGTAACAAACAAGAACCGCCGTCCGGTCGTAACCTCTCCGGCGACAATTACGGTTGATGCCGGAAGTCTTGTAACTTTCGCGCTATCGGCTGTCGATCTGGATTTCGAGGCGATATCATGGACAATCATAAATAAACCGACAGCGGCAACTTTTACCCCGGGGAATCCTTCGAATTTTAACTGGAACTCGACCATAGTTGATTCGGGGGAATACAATGTCATGATTGTGGCATCTGACCCAACTGGAGCGGCCGACAGCGCACAGATATCAGTACGAATCAACCCGGTTAATATCTACACTTTGTCTATTGATACCGTGGAGGTTTATCCGGGTGAAACCGCGACGATTGAAGTTCATTTAGATAATAAGGTTCCGATAACGGGCTTCAATATACTTTTCAACTATGATCCGAGCGCGCTCTTTTTGGCTTCATTGACTAAGACAGGAACGCGGGCAGCGGCTTTTGAATATTTCACCTATACAAATAATGCGTCCGGCCGTCCGGGCGATCTGCGGATTATCGGCACAGCCGACATTACAGCGCCGCTCGGCGGTGTCCTGACTTCCGGCAATGGAGCCATTGCCAAAATGACTTTTGCCACGAGTGGTGATATAGGTCTTGGCGGATTGAGTGTTCCGCTCGCGTTCAAGTATTTGGATTTCGAGCAAAATGACAACACACTGGTAGACTCGCTGGGCGTCAAGATCAGCCGGGAGCAGATTTTCTACTTGAATGGGCGTGTTGCATTTGAAAGTGTCGGAGCTATCAATCGGGGTGATATTAATCTCAATGGGCTGGCCTTTGAAATCGGCGATGCCATTTATTTTTCAAATTTCCTCATCAATCCGTTCAGCTATTCATTCAATGCGCTGCAATACGCCAATTCGGATGTGAATAATGACAATCTCGCGGCCACGATTTCTGATCTGGTGCTTTTGATAAAAACTGTTGTCTCGGGTGGTCCGAGACGGGAATTCAATTCCTCCGCCGAACTGACGGCACAAATAAGTATTGAAGCTGAGGCTCACCGGACAACGGTCTTCTCCTCGGCCGATTTTGAATTGGGCGGGGTCTATATTCAGATTCCGCTGGCTGAAGGGACTGACCCGCAGATAACAGGGCTTCAACCGAATATGACATGTACGGCTGAACAGATCGGCGGAATGCTCAATGTGCTCGTCTATAGTCTCGAAGCGAATTCAATAGCGGCGGGGTATTCTCCGCTATTTTCAATTGAAGGAATGTCGTCTGAGTCGTTCTCTTTTGAGAAGGTCGAGTTGTCATCTTCCGAAGGCCGCGCTGTGACCGCACTCCACTCGACAACTGTGACTACCTTACCGACTGAATTTATATTGATGCAAAATTATCCGAATCCGTTTAACCCAAGTACATCGATTAATTTTGCGCTCCCCCGCGCTTCGCGAGTGGAACTGACCATTTTCAATATTGCCGGACAGAAAATCCGCTCTCTGGTCGACGATGATTTATCGGCTGGATCGCACACGGTAGTCTGGGACGGACATGGGGAAAATGGAGCGTCTGTTTCGTCCGGTGTCTATTTGTACAGGCTTGTGGCCGGAACTGAATCCTCAACCAAGAAAATGCTCTTGGTGAAATAAGATGAGAGGGAATGTGACTGAGAAGAATATTATTTTATACCATATAGAGGTAACGATGCGATTATTGAAGATTCCTATACTGTGTCTGTTGTTCGCGTTGTTTTGGAATCAATCGGTGAAGGCGCAGTCTTGCGCTGATCTGACCCCATCGCCAAAAGAATCGATGCGTATTTTAGATTTCAGAGGTTCGCCAGGCGATACGGTGCTTATGCCGTTCTCTTTGGACAACGATTCGGCAGTTACCGCGTTTCGTTTCTTTATTCGGTTTGACACATCAAAGCTGGATTTGGTCGAGATTCTTGACATAAACCCAATTAGTGGGGACACAACCTATTTTCTTGATATGATTCCTGCGGGGCGGCTGGCGTCCGCGCTTAACAGTTCGGATTTTAGCGGAGTATATCTTACAAATGACACAACTCCAGTCAATCCGAATACTGACAACCGGCGCTTGAACTCAATTTCAGTTACCTTGCTCCCGCCTCTTCCGGTAGACGATCCTCCAAAATTTGCAGATACCCTAGCCGCCGATGCGGCAGGAAGTGTAATCTTCTATATAAAGTTTATCGCGAAACCGACATTGGTACATCTTCGGGATACGGCGCGATTCTTCCTGCTTAGAGAAGATATTTGTATTGTTGATACCTCAAGCGGACTTCCGATCCGCACCTGTTTTGGCGGATGTAATGCGGGGCAGTTGAATGAAGTCTGGACGCCGCTGGGTGTTACTGAACCGATTGATAATCTTGTGTTTCCTTCTCAATTCACAGGGTTGATGCGGTTTATCACTGACACGACTCCGCCTAAACCGACTATTGTCCTTAGTGCGAGCAAGTCAACAGTCGCGCCCGGCGAATTTTTTAATCTCAATTGGACTGTAACTAATGGCGACTCGCTGCAACTTTATAAAGATGGTGTTTATATCCTTTCCTCGACGACTTTGACATCCAGCCTGCCAACTTCGTTAGTGGCGACCAGTACTTTCAAGCTCAAAGCGTGGAAGGGAGTTCAATCAGACTCAGCAAGCAAGACAATTACAGTAAGCGGCACACCACCTCCAGTTAGTGTCCCTACAATCAGCTTTTCTCCTGTGGGTCCAGCATATGTAACGACAGAAGGACAAGCGGTCAGCTTTACGGTTACTGCTACCGGCCAAGCCGCCAATGGAAACATAACTCTCCGTGCAAGCAATATTCCGCAGAACGGGGCTTTTGCGCCGACAAATCCAATTCTTGGTCCGAGCCCGGTGAGCGGAATATTCAGCTTTACGCCGAATATCGGCCAAGTCGGGACATTTGTCGTGAACTTTTCGGCAGTCAACAGCGGAGGAACCACCAATACAGCGGCGACGATTCAAGTGAGCGCGCTTCCGGTCGACAAACTCTTTTCGACATCGGCGGCCAATCAAAAACCGGTTGGCGGACTCAGGGGCGCTAAGGGCGTCATGTTCCCGATAAATCTTATTACGAATAAGACCGTGTATGGTATTCAGTTTAATCTCAGACACCCGCTTGATGTAGTCACTCTTGATTCGTTTGTCGTGACAGGCCGAATCCCAGACTATGTTGTCTATGACAATATCGGAAATACACCCGGCAGAGTGAAAGTGTTGTCTTTCGGGCTTAATAATGAGCCTGTCGTTTCAGACACCAGTACGGCGATTTTATATGCGGTCTTCTCGATAGATTCAAGCGCGATTCCATGGCAGCGCTATCCGATACATCTCGACAGCGCCTTTGAATCGATTGACCCTAATCCAAATGTCGCTTCTGACACGCTCAAGACTGATTCAGGAATCATCGATATCGACAATCCTGGCGATGTGAATCTTGACAGGCGAATCAATGTGGCTGATGTGGTCAATATTGTCGCGTATATCATTGGCAATTTCGGTTTGACTCCGCGGCAGTTTTCGACCGCGGATATTATCACCAACGATTCGGTGAATGTGTTTGATTTGGTCGGAGATATAAACTTTATATACGGATCGCCAATCTCGCCAAGTCCCAGCATTCCTGAGCCGGGCCCGGATGCCGTCGTCTCTCTGGCATACGATAACATTCCATACGGCACAACCGAAATGATGACCATTAAAACCGAGTTGCATCACAAAATTGCCGGTGTACAGCTTGAAGTTGCCTATGACCCGGCGGCTGTGACTGTTGGTCAGCCAAAAATTAGCACTGATGCCGACAACTTCGTTTTACAGTACAAAGATGATGGCCGCGGCAGCCTTCGTATGATACTTTATACATTAGACCGGTCATCGAGTGAGTCCGGATTGCTCCAGCCCGGGTTTGCCGATTTGGTTGAGATACCGATTACGGCAAAAGACGATATCCAATCCGGCGATAAATCGGTGCTTCGATTGAGCCAGGCGCTTCTTTCGACCGGCACGGCAACATCGGTGGGCGTACAGGGTGTCGATGCCCCGCTACCGGTCAGTTTCCTTCTAAAACAGAACTATCCGAATCCATTTAATCCGACAACAACGATCGAGTTCACGGTGCCTCGTTCTTCTGGGGGAACCAAAACACAGAAAGTGTCTTTGGAAATCTTCAATGTACTCGGACAACAGGTCAACACATTGCTGAACGAGGAATTACAGCCGGGTGAACACCAGGTTGAATGGAACGCAACATCGAGCGATGGGGCTCGGGTGGCGACAGGAATATATCTCTACCGATTGCGGATAGGGGAAGTAAGTCAAACAAAAAAGATGCTCTTGCTGAAATAGAGGCGTTGGAGGAAACGAAACTATGAATATGAAAAAGATATTATTCGCACTGCTTGTCTCCGCGCTTCTCGCTGCAGGAGCCACAGCGCAGACAGCCCCGCCGGTACTTGCTGCAATCGGAGCCAAAAATGTCGATGAAGGTCAGGCCCTGAATTTTGGCGTGACCTCAAGCGATATCGATGCGACAATTCCCGTTCTGTCCACATCGGTACTGCCGCCCAATGCGACATTTATTGACAACGCCAATGGAACCGGAAGTTTTGCATTTAATCCGGACTTTACCCAGGCTGGCGGATATAGTGTTACGTTCTATGCCGCTGATGCGGTCACGGCTGATATTGATTCGGAGATTGTAAGTATCACTGTCGCGAACATAAATCAATCGCCGGTTCTCGCGGCAATCGGAGCCAAGAATACGACTGAAAACATCCTACTCGCATTCGCTGTTAGTGCAAGTGATCTGGATGGCACAATTCCTGCGCTTACATCATCTGCGCTTCCGACCGGTGCGACATATACTGATAACGGAAACGGAACGGCTTCGTTTAGCTGGACGCCATCGTTT
>JAWXAN010000012.1 GCA_034439475.1 Candidatus Zixiibacteriota bacterium | reverse complement strand
TGGCGGACTGGAATGACACTACAATGATTCGTTGCGAGGAGCGACTTCCGAGGAGTGACCCTCCACGGCGGGCAGGCGCGGCAATGACCAAAGGGAATGCTGAAAGCTCGCCTCGGAGAGGTGCGACCAAAGGGAGTGGTGGAACCGTAACCATCTCAGTTCTCTTCGCTCCAGTGCGCAACAGAGACGTCCCGCACGAAGAGCTCGGGTGGACCGGCATTTAAGGTAGGTTTTTAACTTATTATTCTGTTCGCTTGATACGGATGCGGCCATCGAAGATAAGCGGCACACCGGAGCTGTTCGAATAATAGCCGGAAAATTTGCCGAAAAGATTTTTTGCAGTCAGAGAGTCAATGACCATCAAACCCGAGTCAGCCAAAAAGAGTTTGTCTTCTGTCGGCTGGTCAAACCGTCCGAGCAATTGAGCGAAGGAGCTGTCAAGAAGGCCATATTGACCGGGCGCGGGTTCAGGAGGGAGTTGAACAAATAAGCGGCATTGAAGGTTTTCATCGAATCCAAAAAGCATTGCCACATTTGAATCGGCGCGCTCGCCGCGTGTCGAGACAAGCATCATCATCACGGTTCCGATTCCCGTTTCCAATTTTGTCTCTGTGCGCAGCTCGAGTACGGCATCACGAATATATTGCGTCCCTTCAACTTTGACTTTGCGCCGCCATTCTTCGGTCTGCATGAATAAGTCGAGTCGATACCGGCTTGTGCACGAAAGGGCGCACAAGACCGCGATTCCTATGAGAGAGCATACTGCAAGCCTGAATGGTGTTCTGTCGAATTTCTTTTTCATAATTCCTTACAGAGGCATCTGGAGTATGCGATAGCGTTTGTAGATAACAGAGCCGAAAGCCTCAAGTCCGCGGCAAATTAAGTCGTTGCTTTCCAGAACCCAGGAAAGCTCACCCCATTTGTAACCGTTGTTGTGCACGGCATCGGCAGTGGCAACATAGAGAATTGAATCAAGCCCCTTCTTCTGGTGCTCCGGCGAAACTCCCAAGGTGATGACGCGCACGGTGTCGACTTTGTTTCGGATTTTCGTATGCCACAGAAGTTTGAGCAGACCGAAAGGGAAGAGCTTGCCTCGCATAAAAATGAGCGCCCGATTGATATTCGGCAGTGAGAGGGCAAAAGCAACAGGTTTTCCGTCAATCTCGGCAATGATAACAAGTTTTGGATCGACAATTTGTTTGAGATTCTTGGCCGAATAAGCAAACTCGGCCTCGTCCATCGGAACAAATCCCCAATTTTTAGACCAGCATTCGTTGTAGAGTCGATTGATGAGCGCAACTTCGTTATCAAAATCGTGCATATTCATATTCCGAAGCGTGACACCGAGCCTTTTTTGGGAGCGTTCAATAATCGGAGCCACCCGAGTTCGATCCATCTCCGGCGGACTATGCTTGTATGCGAGCAGATCCATCACTTTTTTCATGCCAAACTTTTCCGCAAGAAGGGGCTGGTATGGTTTGTTGTATGTCATCATGACCATAGGCGGCGAATCGAAACCTTCGACCAGAAAACCGCATTCATGATTGGTCGAGAAATTCATTGGCCCCCTCATACGCTCCATGCCCTCTTTTTTGAGCGTAATCATGGCAACCTTCAGAAGCTTGGCGGCAATATCGGCGTCATCAGGTGTGTCAAGAAATCCGAAAAATCCGGTTTTCTCATCGTGAAAATCATTGTGGCGGTAGTTAACACAGGTCGCAATTCGCCCGACAACTGTTCCGTTATCCATTGCAAGAAAAAGCTTAACTTTAGCTGCGCGATAAAACGGATTTTTCTTGAAGTCAAAAAATTCCTTACGCTCGACATTGAGTGGAGCGACATAATTTGGGTCATCGCGATAGAGATGATTAGGGTAGGCAATAAACTTTTTGAGCTGGGCCGATGACTCGACTTCGACCACTTCGACACTGGACATAAAATTAATCTGTCAGCGGTTTCAAATGATGCCCTTCTCGCGTCCGACTTTGGCAAGCACTTCTATGACTTTATCTATCTGGGCATCGGTATGAGTTGCGGTATAGGAGGTGCGGATCATTGCCTGTCCGGGCGGCACAGCGGGCGAGATGACTGGATTGGTGAAGACACCGTTGTCAAATAGCGCTTTCCAGAAGGCAAAGCATTCCATATCTCCGCCGACGACAATAGGCACTACCGGCGTTTGTGAGTGGCCGATGTTGAAGCCGAGGGTTTTGTATTCTCTCTGCACGCGGCGGGCGTTGCGCCACAGATGCTCGCGCCGTTCCGGCTCGGTCTCCATTATATCCAACGCGGCCAAAACGGCGGCGGCGGATGATGGTGTTATGGAAGCTGAGAATATGAGAGAACGGGCGTGGTGTTTTATATAATCTATCACTTTGGCATCGCCAACAACAAAGCCTCCGAGCGAGGCAAATGATTTTGAGAATGTTCCCATTGTCAGGTCAACTCTATCAATAAGTCCAAAATGCTCCGCTGTTCCTGCGCCGGTTTTTCCGAGCACACCGATCGAATGGGCATCGTCGACCATCACCTTCGCATTATACCTTTCGGCAATTTCGACAAGCGAAGGGAGGTTGATAATATCCCCTTCCATCGAAAAGACGCCGTCGACTGCCACAAGAATCCCGCCGCGGGAATTGATATTTCGTACATTTTTGAGCACCCGCTCAAAATCTTCCATATCATTATGGGCAAATTTGTAGGTCTTGCCGTATGAGAGGCGGCAGGCATCGACTATACAGGCATGGACCTGACGGTCGATAATTACTGCGTCATTTTTGCCAACCATACAGGAGATGACGCCAAGATTGGTCTGGAAACCAGTTGAGAACACAAGCGCGGCTTCTTTTTGCATGAACTTGGCAAGTCGGCGTTCAAGTTCCAGGTGCAGGTCAAGCGTGCCGTTGAGGAAACGTGAGCCGGTACATCCTGAGCCGTATTTGTGGACAGCCGCAGCTGACGCCTCTTTGACTTTAGGGTGATTGACGAGGCCCAGGTAATTATTTGAACCGACCATGATACATTCCTGGCCATCGACAATAACGGAATCGCCGGGTGCGGATTGTATGGGATGAAAGTAAGGATAAATCCCAGCCGCCTTGATTTCATCGGCGGTAGTAAATTCATAACACTTATCAAAGAGATCGAGATAGCCTATCTCGGTTTTTTCCTCAGCCTGCACAGATGGCTCCTTCCCTACGGTTCAACTGATAAACAGCCATGTACGAAAGTGATTTATGACTGGTTTGTCAAGATAATAGCCTGACAAGGCCGAACCGGCTTTTAGAGCCAGTTTTGGCGAATCTATCAGTGTGATTTGCGAAAAGTCTTCATAAACTCGGCCAATTGGAGCGCGGAGTCGAGTGTAAGGGCATTATAGAGCGAGACCCGGATGCCGCCGACATCGCGGTGTCCTTTCAGGCCGATAAATCCGGCGGTTTTGCTTTCTTTGAGAAAGAGCTCCTCTAGTTGTTCGTTGGGCAATCGCATGGTAAGGTTCATCCACGACCGACTGTCTTTTTGAACGGTTCCGCGGTAGAAGTCGTCGTGTTTGTCCATCAGACCATAAATTGTGGCTTGTTTGTCGTGGTTTATTTTCTCAATTCCACTCAAACCGCCATTCGTCTTGATCCATTCCAAAACCAGTCTCATCATATAAATGGCAAAAACCGGCGGGGTATTGTAAAGCGAGTCGTTTTTGACATGGGTGCGGTAATCAAACATGGTCGGGTTGCCGTCTTTGCATTTAGCAAGCAGGTGATCGCGAATGATGACGACTGTGACACCGGCCGGGCCGATATTTTTCTGCGCGCCCGCATATATAAGAGAAAACTTTGAGTAATCAAGAGTACGTGAACAGAAATCCGATGACATATCGCACACAAGCGGCACTTGTTCGGTCTCGGGCCACCAGTGCCACTGTGTGCCGAAAATGGTGTTGTTCGATGTCATGTGAAAATAGGATGAATCCGATGGGATTTTGAATTCTTCAATTTGTGGGATATAGGTGTATGATTGCTCTTTCGACGATGCCACAACAGAGACATTACCAAGCAGTTTCGCTTCTTTGATTGCTTTGTTGGCCCAGACACCGGTGTCGGTATAGGCCGCACTTTTTCCAGCGGGGAGGAAATTCATCGGTATCATTGAAAATTGTGTCGATGCCCCGCCGCCCAGAAAAATAACATGATATTCTTTTCCCAATCCGAGCAGTTCACGCAGAAGATTCATTGTTGCGCTGTTTATCTCCTCGAATTCTTCCGTGCGGTGCGATGTTTCCATTATAGACATCCCGGTTCCGCGATAATCCAACAATTCATGCTGGACAGTCTGGAGAACTTCGAGGGGAAGGGTCGAAGGGCCGGGGTTGAAATTATGTACACGGTTTATTTTGGGCGGTCTGGTCGTTGTGGTTGTATGCATGTGTATTACCCTTTTCTAATATGAGCGACATATTCATCTATCAGCCGGTCGATAACTGTGCCGATACGGAGAAGATTTTCTTTGGTCGATGCGCCTATGTGCGGAGCCAATATAGTATTCGGCGCGTCAAAAAGCGGACTGTTTTCTGGCGGTTCTTTGTGCCAGACATCGTTGGCAAATCCGCCAAGTTTGCCGCTTTTGAGGGCATCGGCGACATCCTGCTCGACAATACATTCCCCCCGCCCGGTATTAATCAAATACGCGCCAGTTTTAAAAAGCGCGAGTGTTTTCTTGTTTATGAGTCCACGCGTTGATTCCACCAGCGGCGTATGGAGTGAGACATAATCCGATTCAGGCAAAACGTCCTCCAAATGTGTGCGAATCTCGGCGAAATCTGAAAAACGAACATCGGGATGCCAGGCCAGAAGCTTCATCCGGAACGCCCGTGCGCGGATGGCAAGTGCGGTTCCGATACGCCCCATACCCAGAATGCCGAGCGTTTTGCCGCCCAACTCAGTTCGGGTCAGTTCGGTTTTGAGCCATTTCCCTTCGCGGATCGATCTGTCGGCCTTTGTGATATTGTTCGGGAGGGCGATCATGAAGGCAAAGGCCAATTCTGCCACAGCGACAGTAGAGGCATCGGCTGTATTATGGGTTATTATATTCTTTTGATGGGCGTAGTCAATGTCGATAGTATCCATTCCTACACCGCCGCGAATGACCATTTTCAATTTTTCGGCTTTGTCAATAAAGTCGCGGGTGACTTTGGTTTTGCTTCGAACCAGCGCGATCTCGGCTTCGGGTAACTTGTTCTTGTCGTCTGTGACTTCTCCATATTTTTTCAACAGGGATGGCAGGCTTGAATCGAAGGCATCGGCGATAAAAATGAGCATCATATTCCTTTGGTAGTCATTCGGCCAGCAGGTGGACAATGAGTCCTGAGCGCAGTTTCGGTTCGAACCATGTTGATTTTGGGGGCATGACTTCGCCAGCATCGGCCACCCGAAGCAGTTGTTCGATGCTTGTCGGGTAGAGAGAAAAGGCCAAAGAAAAATCTCCCGAATCGACTAGTCGCACAAGTTCCGCGGTTCCCCGTATGCCACCCACAAAATCAATCCGTTTATCGGTGCGCTGGTTGTGTATTCCCAAAACAGGGCTGATAAGGTTGTCAGCCAGAATTGCGGCATCGATTGACTTGGTGTGATGGTTGGCATCGAAACTACCTTCCTTGGCGTTGAGAAGGTACCATTGCTTTTCGCAATAAAGCCCGAACTGGTGCGGTTTTGTGGGGGCGACAGCGACTGATGAAAGTTTCAGGTCAAATTTTTCCTTCACTCTTTCCAATAATGCTTCAGGTGTCAGACCATTCGTATCCCGAATCACCCGGTTATATGGCATGATATGCAGACCGCTGTCCGCAAAGAGGCCATTGAGAAAATAATTATAGGGCTCGTCCCCTGTGTGCCGAGGATTCTCGTCTCTCATCTGCCGCGCGACATCCGATGCGGCCTCGCATCGGTGGTGGCCATCGGCTATATAAAGTAATGGCAGTTTAGCGAATGCTTCAATGAGCGCTTTGATTGTTTCTATATCATTCACAACCCAAAATTCGTGGTTGACATCATCATCGCTTCTAAAATCCACAACAGACTTGGACGCACTAATTTTCCTGAAGATCTCAGCTATGGTTGGGTCTTGCTTGAATGTGGACAGAACTGGTGAGACCTGTGCCCGGCAGGCGATAATATGGTTGGCGCGGTCTTTCACTTTTTCAGGACGGGTGTGCTCGTGCTTTTTGACGATGCCGTTATCATATTCCTCAACCGATGTCAGCGCTACGAGTCCGGTCTGTTTCCGGCCGTTCATGGTCAGGCGGTAGAGATAAAAACAGGGCTGAGAGTCCTGGATAAATGTCTTATTGCCCATGAATCGGTCGAGGTTTTCCCGCCCGAGAGTATAGACTGTTTCATCATATGGGTCATAATTGTCAGGAAATTCAATATCGGGACGGTCGATGAGCAGAAATGAATAGGGTTTGCCTTCGGCAAGTTCGCGTGCTTCGGTTCCCGACAGAGTATCATATGGCGGTGTGGCCACACGCGGCGCAAGCGCTGGAGCAACTCGAAGTCCTTTAAATGGCCGAATAGTCGCCACGCATCTCCTCTTGTCAGACTAGTTACAAACTTATCAAATCTCTATATCAGAATGGGCAAGGAGCGAAATTTCAGTGGCAATATCAATAGGTTTTTTTTGTGGGAGATGGTGGAGGTGGAATCCTCTGGCCACCCGCCACAACTGGCAGGCACGTCGGACTGCACGAAGATGCAATGTGATGTCGGTTGGCTCTGCCCAACAGGTCAATATCTCTTCGTGATTGCCCCCTCCCACTTTTCAACTGTTGACAGCCAATACCCCCCTCGCTATATAAGCCTCATGAAAATTCTTCAACTCATAGAAGATTTTG
This sequence comes from Candidatus Zixiibacteriota bacterium, assembly GCA_034439475.1. NCBI lineage: Bacteria > Pseudomonadati > Candidatus Zixiibacteriota > Candidatus Zixiibacteriota bacterium. The sequence continues at coordinate 34,705 of JAWXAN010000012.1, read as the reverse complement.
GCGTTATCGGGGGCGCCGAGAATGTCATGTTGAATTTGCTCACCCATCTTAACAAAGACGAATTTGAGAGCCATGTTGCCATCGTCACTCCCAAATCAATACCTCCCCTTGCCGTAGCCACAGGCGCGACAGTTCATCTGATACAGGGTGACGGACAAATGAACCTTGAGGTGTTGCGTCAGCTTCGGGGCATTGTTCGACAAAACCAGATTGACCTTGTTCACAGCCATCTGCTGAAAATGAACAGCTACAACGGGCCTCTCTCGCGTTGGTGCGGCGTCCCCGGAGTCGGATCAGTTCATGGCATATTACCGCATGAGACCACTCCGCGCGCAAGGTTGTTCGCCAAATTTGCCGGGGCGCTTAATACCAGAACAGTTGTGGTGTCCAGATCGCTTGCTGACCAATATGTCTCAACATATGGGGTGAATCAGTCCAAGCTGGTTGTGATTAATAACGGATTTGACAAATCACGCATCGCGCCGCCATCAAGTGAAGCGATCGAAGAGTTTCGCAGACAGCACAATCTTCAGCCTTCGGCGCCGGTCGTCGTTGCCGTCGGAAATGTTAAAGAAGTGAAGGGATATAGTTTTCTCATCGCGGCTTTCGCCCGTGTTTTAAAATCAGTGCCGGATGCGAGACTTTTTATTGCCGGCGAAGACAGCCAGAACAAAAATCTTGGCCTGCTATCACTCGTGACTGATTTGGGAGTAAAGGACAGAGTCATCTTCCTCGGTTCGTTTGACAATATCGCGCTTCTCTTTTCGGTGGCGTCCCTCTATGTCTGTTCGTCGCTTCACGAAGGATTTTCTCTCACCACGGTTGAAGCGATGGCATCACAGTTATCGGTGGTCGTAACCGACTGTGGCGGTCCGGCAGACATTGTCCGAGACAAAGCCGATGGACTGATTGTACCGATTGCTGATTCTGAATCCCTCGCAAATGCCATGATCCGTCTACTGACTGATAGCGCGTCTGCAAAAAAAATGGGAATTTCCGGACGGGATCGCGCCGAGCGCAATTTCTCAATGGACAAGTTTATTGCTGAACACGAAATGCTCTATAAGGCCCTGATTGCCTCAGGGCGTTCGAAGTTTCTGGATTTTCTAAAATAAACTATCCGTAGACACTCTCGCGGGCTTTGGTCAAAGCTTCTTCCCGCCAAGTTTTATCGTGAAGGGACTGTTTAAAGAGCGCCAACTGCATGAGTGGTTCAAGACGCCAGCCGCGACTGACCACCTCTTTAGGCATCATATTGACTGTGTTAAACCCGAGCGTGCTGAGTGTAACGAGAAGACTGTTTGCAGACAGAATCGAAAGTAGTCGCGGGGCGGCAAAAATCTCCTTAGCGGCGGCTCCATACAGATGTCTCTTGCGAATCGACCCGTATTGTTTTGGAAGCGGCCGTGTGAATGGGCGGCTGAATTCATCGGGGCTGACTCGGATAAAAGGATAGTGTGAAGTCGGGATTCGTTTCATAAGATCGGCTCGCTCGAAGCGAAGGATTTCGTCCTGATAATTCCTGTCGAGTTTCAGAGACGGAGAAAGACTCATACAAAAATCGGCGAGATCATTGTCAAAGTAAGGACAGACGGACTCAACTTTCATGCTGAGCAATGTTTGCCCGAACAGCGAAGTACGCCGGCGTGTCCAATTGCTAAATTGGAAAGTCGTGAAGCGGTTGGCATTCTGCGGCAAATTGTCCAGCATGGCTGCTACACGCTCTATCAGTGGCGGGCCTGAAGGCGCTTTGCGAAGATAGAGACGTATCGGCGCTCCAAACATATCGAGAATCGTGGATGCCAATTTGTTGCTGTTGTGACATTCCTGGTTTATTTCGGGAGTTACATGATCGTCGTAGACGAGCATGTCGCCGCCCAGGCCGTCAAAGTTGACTCCGGCATTTTGTGGTATTTTGGACAGTAAAGGTAACAGCCAGCGATGCTGACTCGTTTCATAATCAAGCAAATGAAAGGCATGCCGGGCAAGTTCTCCTTCGAGTTCGGCGGGATAAATATCAACCAAGGTCTGTTTGAGTGAAAACTCACGGCACAATTCCTGAGTGACAATAGAGTCGGTGTCATAGTGGGCTCCGGCCAGCTGAAGCGCAGTCGTGAAGATTTCAGGCTGTTTGCCTGTTCTCGTCAATTCAAGCATAATCCGGCGGGAATCAAGTCCCGAACTGAGCAGACAGATAGGTTTATCGCTGAGTTCGTCTAACCGTCCAATCGACTGTTTGAGCAGGCGGATATTTTCGCTGATATAATCCTGGGGAGTCAGAGTCGAGTCGACTTTCCACTGGTCGTACCACCAGTAGCGAGTGGTGGAAGGACCCTCGCTTCTGAAACGGATAAAGCTTCCCGAGGGCACTCGCTTGGCGTCTTTGAGAAGTGTGTTATCGCCAAGCGGGAATCCCAAAACAAGGATTTCTTCGGCTGTCAAGTCATCGATTTCATAGCTGTCGCCGCTGTTGTAAATGGCTTTCATCTCCGAGGCAAAGACCAAATGTCCTGCAAACTGTCGATAATATAGAGGACGTATCCCATGACGGTCGGTACCAAGAATCAGCTCGTTACGCGAAGGCCGCCACAGCGCGAATGAAAAAATGCCGTTGAGGCGCTCCATCCCTTTTCCCTGTTGAACAATATGGATATAGGCCAGAATGTCAGCCGCAGAAGTCACTTTGACTTCTCCGCCACTGTCTCGGCTGATTTCGTCAGTCCATTGCGCAATATTGGTGATGTAGCCAGACACAAAACAGATTTCATCGTCGATCAAATTCCGCGAGGCGCTGCAAAAATTATCACGAGTATCAAAGAAGACGCGCGCCAAACCGGCATCATCAAGAATCTTTTTTTCGATGGTGAACGCCTGCGAATGCCAAAGAGGCGCAATCAGACACTTGAGTTCAGCGTCAATAGCCAAACCTCTACGTGAATAATCTACTATACCACAGATTGCTGACATATAAAACAATATACCTAATTCGCTTCCAATTAGCGTAAGGTTTGATTGATTTTTTGATGAATCTATGCCACTGCGCTCTCCGGGCAATGGATTACTTGTCTCTGCTGAGCAACTTTTATACGCCACAGGGGTACCGAAGTTGGACGGGATCAGTTTTTCAGCAGAATTTTGTCAAAGAGCTGGAGATATTGCTTACCCGTCGTTTCGAGGTTGAAATCGCTGATAACCCGTCTATATCCATTTTCTCCCATTATGCGGCATTCTTCCTCATGCTCAAGACAAAAGCTCATCCTGTCGGCAAGTGAATCAACGTCTTCAGACTCAATAAGAAAGCCGTTATAACCGTCTTTTATTGATTCCGGTAATCCACCAACAGACGTTGCTATTACCGTTTTTTTCATCAACTGCATTTCCAATACAACCAAGGGAAAACCTTCGCGTCTTGATGAAACCACCCCAAAAGAGGCCCCGCTAAAAAGCGAAGGTACATCCTGATTAGCTACTTCGCCGAGAATATGTATTTTACTCGCGGCAGATGAGCCATTTATTAACTTTTGGCGATCTTTTTCGGTGGACCGTCCTCCGAGTAGGACGAGAGAGACATCGGGAAACGTGTCGGATATCTTCTCGAAAGCTTTTAACAGTATATCCGTTCCCTTTACATCCACAGGGAAGGCATTGGCTATGATATACCGACCGTTAATTGCATAACTTCGGGACGGAACATTTTCCGCCCATCGTGAATCTACTCCGATATAAATGGCTTTACTGGTGGTGGGAATCGCTTGAAGCGCCCGTCTGGCTTCCTCGAGCATGAATTCGGAACATGCGATCAATGCATCGGCATTTCTGACGACTGAATTCACTACCGTCTTAACCGCCGGATGCTCGCGGATATTTGTGTGTATATCGCTTCCGTGGACGCACACAACATATTTGACCGAAAAAAGACGTTTGAGCGCAGGGAAATAGCTGTTGGCAATGCCCGGAAAATGGAGAACAACAATGTCAATATTATGCAGTTTAATGAAACGCCTTAGCTTCAAAAGCGTTGGCAGAAAATAGACTGCCCAGGCAATGGCCGCCTTTATTGTTTTTGTCTTTTGGTACATAGGGCGTTGGAAGAGTGAATAGACCGACACCAAACCATCATCATATTTCTTTTCAATTGAATCAGAATCGCCATCGATAAGGATCAGACACTGATGTCCGTTCTGGGATAGCTGATGACAAATTCTCTCTACTGCCACGACGACACCTCCAACGTAGGGCTTGTACCATGGAACGACGGTAAGAATATTCAGGCGGCTGCTCCTCTTGTAATGACCAGTAAGACAAAAAGTTACTACTTTTTATACTTTTTTGAGTAGAACAAAATATGACTTTAAATGGAGCGAAAATTGGGTCATAGAGAACTAATTACCCTGCGAAGCTGGACAGAGGGACAGCAATCCCCGAATCGATGATACCAGTATGACCTCACAGTCTCGTGAAATACGTAATCTCACTCTACGAAAGAAAATCTGATTTTGATTTCTTGCGATTTTCATCAAGAGAAATGGCATGGCCGTAAATTGACTTAAGTGTCTGCGACATTGTAAAGGCCGGGTCATCAAGCTTTCTCTTTGCCTCTCTGCTTAGTGAACGGGCATGCTCGGGGTTGGCCAGAGATGCATGATAGCTGCTTTAACACCTTGTGCATCGCCTGCATCGACAACCAAACCGTCCACGCCGTCGCTGATATATCCTTGGGCGCTCCTTCGATCGGCTAGAGCGCTTCATCTCTGTATTTGGATATCGTGCTCCCGGTGTTTTTTGGACGAAGTTCGAACATTTTTTGAAGAAAACACGGAATACTAATTTGGACTCGGCAGGGCAAACTATTTTTCTGGGGAATGCCTGTCCGCCTTTGGAGGAGAATTGTCCTGCCTCGGTTTCCGTCCCGCCCGCAGGAGGGGTCTGGGAAGGAATGCGGGCGGGTTTTTGAACCTTTCCTTTTTCGTTTCCGAATTTCGTGCCAGCGAAACTGGCGCGCCGCCTTTTTTAGTTTCCTGATTTTCTTCGGTTACAATCTTTACATAACATCTGGCAATTTTTTGAAACAGTTTTTCCGCCTTCGTGCCAAGGTTTTATGTGATCGGCCTCCATTTCTTCTATTTCAAAATGCTTTTTGCATTTTACGCAGATGCCTTTTTGCCTTTCGTACGCTTCTCTCTTTTGCTTTTCGGTAAAGGCGCGAATGTTTAGATATTTTTCATTTCTGGTCAAAACATATTCATAGATACCAGACTTTTTGGTCACATCTTCATCTTGCATTAATTCGGTTATTTCTTTTTCCAGTTTCTTTGAATCACATTTTTTATTTTTGAATTGGTTATACAAATCACCCCACGGCACATTACTCATTTCTCGGCGATAGTTCGTAAAAATCTCCCGCGTCCATGCGATCACTTTTTGAAAATATTCCCACAATTCGTCAGCACTTTTGTCGTGCTGATGTTTGGCCATATAGTCCTCAATATTGCCGCCATTGATCCACGAAAGCGCGGTTTCCAAATACTCTTGCCTAATTGGTGAACCGCTCACTAACTGCCCGCCATCATTTGCTAAGAGATAGGCTGCACAATTTGTTTTGCTAAATTTGAGTTTGGCGTCTGATAGCCATGGCCCAGTATAAACCGCGTTGCGAATTTCTTGATCAGTTAATTTTTCTCCAGCAATATTGATAATCCTAAACCAGTCCAGCCGTTCTTTGTCTGTACCTTCGCAGAAGTAAATCATCAGTTCATAATCCAAAATTTCATACTGTTCTTCTTTTGTTAGATTATGGAAAAAGCGATCATTGAGAGAAAAATCACCAGTAACATATTGCCCAATGCTGATAGTGCGCTGTTGGCCGTCCAGCACTTCGTAGCCACCATCTTCTCTAATCATCCAATACATCACATTCAGCGGAAAGCTGTTTTTGATAGTTTCTATCACGGCATTGCGCTGCTTTTCCTTGTACACAAATTCGCGCTGATATTTTGGCCGAATATCCAGTTTGCCGCTATAAGCTACCACGCCCTCCTCGGCACTATCTTTGTAGCCGACAATCACTTCGCGAATTGGTATTTTATGTAGATCAATTTTCATACTATTTTTTTACTTTCTTATTTTTAATTAAAATGCGTTTAAATAATTTTTTACTATTAAGATAAATCGCATTCGCAAACGAATACACACCGTCTGCACCAACGGACCCCACATGTCCGATAATCTGAAACTGATCAGGATTATATTTATCAACAAAAGTCACTGGCACACCCATCACTCCAGTATAATTCTCTGGGATTTCAGCCACTTTTGAAACTTCAATCGCATCATAATTATCGTACTTCGGATATTCTTCCGGAGTATATTTTTTATATAAAGTCAGTTCTTCGTGTCTTTTTGTGGTGTCTAAATTTGTGAACCACATAATCCGCCCCATGCTAAAATACTTCACGCCGTTTACAATTTTTTTTCTCGATTCTGTTGGTATATCGTAATCCATTGGGACTTGGAACCATTTTGTCCCGTTGTTGTCATAACCAAGCCACAATCTGTTTTCTTTTATCAGTTTAAAAAATTCTTTATATGTAATTGCGTTCTGATCACCAAGAATTATAAACTTCCTTTTATACTCGACCAACTGCTCCACATATTCGCGGAAGAGCGAGAATGGCGGGTTAGTTACAACAATATCTGCTTGTTTGAGTAGTTCTATACACTCCTCACTGCGAAAATCACCGTCACCCTTAAGTGGGGTGGCGATATTGGCATCATTTTTCAAGAGCCACTTCACATCAGCAAGCCCCACCGCGCCGTCTGCGTCGGAATCTGTCACTTCATTGAGCTCGATCTTGAACGGCTCTTTGCCTTTCGGTTTTAAGCCTTTGACTTCAAAGAGCGGCAACTGTCCTCCGGCAATCGGTGAGTTTGTATAACTGGTGGAGATTAACTTTTTAAGACCAAGAGCGTTAAAATTGGCGGCGAAATATTTGAAAAAATTACTTTCAAATGGATCATCACAATTGCAATAAACAATTTTACCTCGAAACTGTCCTTTGTAATGCTTCAATTCTTTTTCAATATCAATAAGCTGAGTATAAAACTCATCTTTTTTCGCCTTGTTGGCTTTGTGTAAATTACTATTTAATGATTTCTTTACCATAATTATTTTCTGGTTATCAGATCATACGCCAAACTTGCGAGCAATCCGATGGCATGATTCTTTAACCGCTTAAGTAATGTCTTCGAGTGAAATTTTATAGACATCGCAGCCGATGGCTTAAGCATCGATTCCAGACCTCCAATACTGTCATCAGGAGATTTTATCATGAGTCGGGCAAGCCGGTAAGGTCTATTGAGAGGTTCGGCAAGGCCATAGTACGATGTACATAAGAACGAATATCCGGCGTCCCGCGCTATATCCTGCAAACAGAACGGATATCCGCCCATCGGAACAGCAAATGCGGAAACGCGAGACTCAAGATTTTCCTCGATACACTTCTTTGATTCAGACAGTTCATTTCCAATCTCTGATCTCGACAATCGATTGAGCAGGCGGTGGGTCAGGCCGTGTGATTGCGAACTGATTCCCGCTCGGTTTAGTATAGCAAGCTCTTCCCATGTCAGATACCCCGTCTTGCCGACACGGGTTGGAATTACAAATAACTCCGCAGGCCAATCATGTTGTTTCAGCAGAGGCGCGGCGATCTCCAACACGCTCTTGTGGCCGTCATCAATGGTCAGAATAACTGGCCCTGCTGGCAGCGCCCCCGCGCCCTTGCCATACTGTTCAATTTGGGAAAATGAAACAGCCGTGCACCCATTGACTTTAAGAAACTTCAGATGCTCCTCAAATAGCGCCTGTGTTGTGATATAGGCCCTGTCCTCATCCTTAATCCCCGGTTGAGTCGACTGGTCTATGCCGAAATAATGGTAACACAAGATCGGAATCCTGATTTTGTGCTCGTCGCTTTTGGGTTTGTTCATGAGCGCGATTCGCTCCATGTGGTCTGTTTGCTCTTGGTGAAAAATTGATACCACGATGAAATCAGAGCGAGATTCGATGAAGTAAAAAAGTAGATGAGCTTGATAATTTTATGGTTCGATTGCTGCCTCCGTTGAAGGTATCCAATGTATGCGACTGTATAAAACAGAATCTGGACAATTAGTATTGCTATCCATACACTCGACGAGCTTTTCAAGGCAAGGAGGGCTGTACTTATAAACGCGGCGATCATGAAAAACGGAATGAACCAACGAAGCAATTTATGGCTCAGTAACTGCACACTATAAAAGCCAAACCTAAACGGATTGAGAAGATGATATTTGTACGCCAGCGCATTTATTCCCCCAAGCGTCATACGCGCTCTCCGGGTAAACTCGCGCTCGGCCGAGGGAATCATCGGGACCAGCGAACGGGCCTCGCGTATGTGTACACCCCTACTTCCGCGCTCCACTACTGTCATCGGGATGACTATATCATCAATTAGATGATCCGGAATGGCTTCGAAGTATTCTTTTCGCACCGCGTAAAAACAGCCGCTCGCCGAGACTATGCTGCTCACCGCGGATTCGGTGTCTCTCAGCCACATTTCATATCGTACATACGCCCCTTGCGCTGATTCCGTCCGTGCGCCATCGGGGCTGACCCATAGATCCTCGCTTGAGGCTAACCCGATCCTTGTGTCATAAAGAGCAGAAACAAGATTTTTCACTGAATCTGGTTCGAGCATTGTCGTCAGGTCGGTGAAAATAACAATGTCATATTTCGCCGCTGCAATTCCCCTCTTTTGAGCCGCAGTCTTGCCCATTCGCGGTATTTGCCGTATTAACGATACCCGGTTATCCGGATACGACTCAACAACTGCATCGGTCCCGTCCTGCGAGCCGTCGGATATTACTATCACCTGGAGCTTGTCCGCTGGATAATTGGAGGCGAAAGTATTATCAAGTTTCTGTGTTATTGCCGAAGCCCCTTGGTAGGCGGCAATGATAATTGACACTGGCGGCGCGAAATTGCCATTCGACGGCTTAAGAATCGGCTTTTCTTTGGGCATTAGCCGCAGCAGGATCGGATAGCCGATATACGTATAGAAAATGAGTCCAATGGAAACGAAAAAGATAACTTCAGCCATGTATTCGTCCGGTACGAAGTGTTGTTCCCTTTGGTTTCGGCTTTACCTCACATGCCGCGCGCCAAACCTGCACCTGCAATTTTGCGACCCTATCCCAATCATATTTTTCTAAGACCATCGCTCGCCCGTTTTCCCCAAGTCTTTCACACGTGGCCGGGTTGTCAAAGAGCGCGAATATTTCTTTGGCGAATGATTCAGGCGAATCGGCTATGATTATATCGCGTCCAGCAGTCACATCCAAACCTTCGGCCCCGATAGTAGTCGAGACGACAGCTTTTTTCATCGAAAGCGCCTCGAGTATTTTCAACCGGCTGCCGCCACCTATACGGAGCGGCACAATGTAGACTGCGGCTTTGGCAATATACCCGCGTACGTCGTCGACAGTCCCGGTGACCGTAATTCTATTATCGGCTTTCGCCAATGCAATTATTTTTTCAGGCGGTTTTCGTCCGACAATCCAAAGCCTTGTCCGGGGACGCTGCTCTAAAATCCGCGGCCAAATATCCTCATGAAACCATACTATTGCGTCCTGATTTGGCCGCCAGTCCATTGAACCGGTAAAAACAAGTGTCTCCGGCTCTATCGCAAGGGACGATGGCGTAAAAAAGTCGGTCTGGACGCCATTCGGGACAACCACGACATTTCGGGCATTATAGCTCTCTGCGAGGCGGCCTTTATCTTCTTCCGAAACTGCGATGACCATATCAAATAGACGACACAGGCCTTCTTCGAATGAGCGCACTTTGTCATACTGCAATCCAATATAAAAACGCTTGAGCGGATGTTTCTCTTCCTCATGATACCTCTGCCAAATGACCGCTTCCATATTGTGCTCGGTGAGGACCAGGGGCAAGCCCGATTGGTCAGGCACTGAGGTGGCAAGGGAAATTGAATCGCAATGAATCAGGTCGAATTTTCCGGTCGATGCCAGCTCGGCCACCATATCGACATACGGTCGAAAAACATGTTTATCGACTATAAACGGTCTACTGGAAAAGAGATTTTTGAATATCCCACCATAGAACCCGGCGCGGGATCCCGGAGGATGAGACACATATTCCACCCCGGCGCAATGACGGCGCATTTCAGCAAGCCTCGCAGAATAGTTCTCATCATGAACCATTGTCGCAAGTGTTATGTGGACGTCTTCATCCGTTGACGCATGCTTTATAAGATTAAACGTTCGAAGCCGCGCGCCAGTATTGGTCGGATAGGGAATGTCACCTGTGAGAAAGAGTACGTTCATTCGTTGACAATCCGATTGTTTCCTGATAGGCATGCAGAAACGCCTGCGCGTATCGATCAAGACTATAGTATTCGCTGACACGGTTGCGAGCCGCAACGCCTAATCGTTTTCTGAGATTGGAATCGATAAGAAGTTTCCGAACTGCAGCCGTTAGCGAGTCAGATGTCCCCGGTTTGACCAGTAGTCCCGACCGGCCGTCTTCGATTGCATCAGGACATCCGCCCACAGAACTTGCGATGACCGGCAATCCGTACGACATCGCCTCAAGTAGCGCCATTGGAAGTCCTTCAGTCAGCGACGGTAGCGCAAATATATCCAAGCCTTTATATACAGCGGCCATATCTTTTTTCCAGCCTGGGAAAAAAACAATATCATGGATACGGAGTTGAAGAGCCAGCCGTTTTAGCTCCCCCATCAGCGGTCCATCTCCAATTATGACGTAGCGCGCCTCAGGATGACTTGTGCGAAGCCGCGCCGCGGTATCGAGCAGGAAATAATGTCCCTTCTCCACACTCAGACGCCCGACGGCTCCGATGAGAATTTCATCCGATTCAAGGTAAAGTTCGTCGCGGAGTTGAATATCCCTACCTATCGCGCTCACCGGTGGTATCTCCACGCCGTTTTCAATAAGGAGGAGCTTTTCTTTGGGGATTCCTAACCTCATCAGCTCGGCCAATTTAGGTTTTGAAACGGCAACCACTTTCTCGACGTATTTCAATAATCTGCTCTCAAGGTATTCATAGCATTTGACGCGAAAAGTGTGCGAAGTCCAGCCGTGGGCAACCGACAATATCGGAATCTTGCGTCCGCGTCGTGCCAGAAGGCCGATTACCAGAGCGCGGTAATCATGGACTACAAGGAGCGCAGCTTTCGTTTCTTTGATTATCTGCCGCAGTGACTGTATGGCCGACAAGTCAAATGAACCGCTGATGGATATCGGCCGGATCGGGATTTTCATTTCGGCAGTAGTCTCAAGGAGCTGGTTCTCGGTCGATTTGAGGACAAACGAAGAGAGCACAAACTGAAATTCGGAGCTTGTGATTTGTTCGATACCGGAAAGTATCAGCTTTTCGGGGCCGCCGACCAAAAACCCGCTTCGGACATGGAGAATTGTCTGCACCATTGTCTTTTTCTCTTCAGCTCTCTTGCTATAACTCGTGCTTCAATCTACGAATAATGACCTCTTGGTCTACTTTAGTAACGTACGAATGTGTCGGCAGGGTTAAAAGTCTTTTTGCAATCGATTCGGCATTTACCGCGCTTTCAGGATGAATATCCTCCGCAAAGAGGCTTTTGTCTCGGATAACTGCAAGCGGCTCTTTATACATACGGCTCACCCCATATCCCTGAAGCTCCTCAAAGAGCTGGTTCCGCTTTGCATCATCGCTGACCAATAGTGGAAAACGCAAAAACAGCGATTCCGTAGGCTCCGAGCCGTGAGGCATGGCAAACAAAGCCGTATCTTTATCCTGTAGCTCTGTGATATAATTCATAGCCAGATTGGCCCGGTCACGGTTTATTGTGTGAAGCCGCTTCAGCATTTTTTCTGCCAAGACTACCGCCGCGCGGGGCATTTGGGCTGGTGTAAACGACGGATCATAGACCGTCTCACCGAGTGTGACAAATGGAAGTTTCCCTATTATCCAAAATAAGGACGGACGGAGCATCAGGCTTATCGCAACCGCCTCAAGAAACACTTTTATATTGGCTTTCACCGAAGCCCTTCGAATCGAATCAACTATATGTTCAAACCTCTGTGCCAAGGCTTTATCCTTTGTAATTATTATACCGCCGCGAATGGAAGTGATCGCTTTTCCTTTACTGAGGCTGAAAAAACCGACATCTCCAATCGTTCCTGCGTACCGATTATTCAACTTAAGACCCATTGACTGCGCGGCGTCTTCGATAAGAAAAATCTTATGCCGCTTTGCAAGACCCTGAATCTTATCCACATCCGCGCTCAGGCTAAAAGGATAGACCAGAAGAATCGCAAGCGTTTTCGGGGTTATTGACTGCTCAAGCTTGGTCAGATCGTATTCAAAACTATTCACATGAAAATCAGCAATCCTAATCTTCAGTCCGGCCTGTTTTACCGCTGACGGAACCGAGAAACAGGTATAGCCCGGGACGATGAGTTCGTTTCGCGCATCAGCAGTAGCCGCCTGAAGTCCTTTGAGAATTACCGTTAACGCCGAACGCCCAGAATTAGTCAGAAGGCAATAATCAGTCTCGAAATACCGCTTGATCTTTTCCTGAAAATCGTGATGCACATTCTTAAACGTAAATAGACTTAAACCGACCAACAGCACATCGCCAAATGATATTTTCGTCCCAGCAGGGGCGACAGTGCGATGCCTGGCCTTTGGGATTGAAGCGCTGTCGTGTTTTGCGTGTGTGATAGTCTCGACCGGCACGGCTATGGGAGATTTTTAGAGATTGACGGCCCAATCAGACGGGTCAGCGGCAAAGGCATTTTTTTCCATAGCGCTATCGCCGTCTGGTACTTTTTATTGTTTGGATTCAAAGCCGGGAGTTTACCCGAGGCAAGATAGGGATATTCCCAGTACAACTGCTGTTCTTGACAATTGAAATGACGTTTAAAATCGGCCGGGCCCGATTCCTTGTTTGACCGCCCAAAATCGCACAGCGCAAGTCCGCCCCTGATGGCATCCTGTGTCGCTTCCCACGACAATAAATAGTTGGCCAGAAGCGCGCGATACGCTTTGGGATACCCGCCCCAGATCTGAAATAACGTATCCTTCCAGCTTATCGTCAGTTTGCATCCGGCGATATTATTATCTTTGAACGCAACATACATCGCGGCCTTCTCGCCAAATGCCTTGAGCACTTCTTCAAAAAAACTCTTGGGCAGGACCGGTGTCCCATGTTCTTTCATGGCTATGGCAAAGCCACGGTAAAAATCATTCAAAATATTCTGGCCGCGCTCCACTCTCAATCCATGCTCGTCTACTTTACGAATTCTGTTTCGAGTCGCTTTACGAAAGGCTGCGAACGTGGCCTCTTCGGTTTCAGCCAGCGGAAGCAGAAAGGTGCATTTTTCCAGCTTCACCGGGTGACTATCCCGAACAGGCAGACAATTGCGGAATTCAAGATGGTTGACTTTCAGTTCTTTCGCCAGAGCGATGGCATTGTCGTATAAGACATCGGCGGCGCCTTGTGAATTAGCTGACACTCCGCCATAGTTGAGAAATGGCATCGAGATGAGAGAATCGCCGAAGATTCTGCTTCGACAATGAGTCAAAGGCAAAATGCCGACAATTTCACCGTTTTGTGTGACAGCAAGGTTGCGCGTTGTATGCCCAAGGGATTTTTCTAAAATATCCCGCCAGACAAAGAGATGATACAACGTCGCGGTTTCGGATTGTATCACAAAAGCATCCCATCTTTGCGCGTCCGTCCAGTGAGGGTGAAACTCTAACGTCTGGTTGCACTCGCCTGAGATTCTTTGCGATGTTTCCGGTGTGGATTTTTCTATAGTCATATTGTACTCTTATACCCTAAAATAAGCCTGCTGTGGCAATCTCCGGAGCGGCTAATGTTGAATCGGGCTGACCAAGAAGCGCTTCGGCTTTTTTCTTTTCTACTTTTTCTCTGACAATAATACTGCATGTCCGCGCCAGAAGGCCCATCAAATAGAGATGTGGGTAATATGTGCTTGTAATAAAACAGCCTGAGACAATATATCCCACAAGCCCGATATCCACCGCATGGATGTACGAAGCGAGAAAGCTCTTGTCCTCGCCAAGGTCTCGCAAGCTCTTCAGACTTTTCTTGTTTTCCCTAAAGGTCACAACCATGATATAAATAAATGCCGCGAGTCCCAATAGCCCCATCTCGGTGCCAGCTTGGACGAAAATATTATGGGGCTCCCACCAGATATTAGCCGATGCCTCGGTGCGGTAGGTGCCCCCGTATGCAGTGGAAAAATTGCCAACGCCCATACCAAGGATGGGCCTGTCGATAATCATATGAAGCCCTGCGGTCCAGAGAGTAAGCCGTATGTTTGCTGATTCATCCTCCTCATAATTGGCTGTCGATACAATTCGGTCGATATACTCATCCGGTAACAATGGTATAAGACCCGCAAAAAAAATCAAGCCGGAGAGCGCAATAAGCAACTTGTGTTTGCTGCGCCAGAAAATCATTCCGAAGACAGCAATAACACCCACGAACGCCCCGCGCGCGCCGCAGATTACCAAGGAGACAACAAAGAGGGCGCAGAGTGAACCCAATATGAATTTGTGCCAAACCGTTTTTACAGCGGCTATTAAATAGTATGCGAAAGGGAAAAGCACCAAAACACCGAGGCCAAGCTCTGAGGCATTAGCAAGAAAGCCGGATGAAAACCCGCCGACACCGTGAACGTTATCATCGGAACCGGTCATGATGGGCCGTGATGACTCCAAATGCAGCGGGCCGATATGAATCCCGTATCCACCAAGTCCCGTGGATACATTTTTCCCTATAGTCAAATACGTCCAGATCTGAATAACGCAGACGAAAGCGACGCAGCCCAATACCACATAGGTAAACGTTTTCAGATTCTTTTCAGACCGTATCATCTGAGAGGCAAGAACATAGAATATTACAAATTTACTGAACTCGGTAAAGAGATTGACTGACTCGCTGAGATATATCGATGTGAAAATGGACAAACCCATTACCCCTAAAAATCCAAAAATAGCCCTATCTATTTTTTCAATCGCGTATCCACGCCGTGTGAACACAAAACTGTTCAGTATCCATAAGACGATAAGAAGAGCCAAGAGCCCGGCCTGGAGACGAATCGCTCCCAAGGCGTGGATAACGTCGGCTGGCCGGAGATAGACCATGATGACATAGAGTATAAAACCCCAGTAGGGCTTTTTGAGCATGACTATCACAAATAATACCGCGAGCACGGTCCCGATAGAAAGCAGAAAATCTACATATAATCCCACAGCGGTCAGCAAAAGCGTTGCCGCGGCCAGCACACCGTACCAGATGAATTCCTTCGTTACAAGCGCTTTATTGTCCATAAATGTCACTGCCTAAAAGTCATCTTTACGTTTAAATAGCGATCTCCGATGGCTCCAAAACCATTGACCAGTCGTCACACAAGCCGTTCAAAACATTTAACCAGTTTGCCAGTGAGATATTTACGGTCATATTGCTTGATATACTCCCAGTTGGCGCTCACTGCAAGCTCTCCGCTTTCTTTTTTACGCAGATATTGACGCAGTGCCTCGACTATGCCGTCAATATTATCCGATGCCGCAAAAGTGCCTGATCCGCTTTCGACGATAATATCGGCCGTCTCCCCCGGCCAGCCAACCAAAAGAATCGGTCTTCCGCTCCGGAGGAACTCAAATAGTTTACCTGGAATTATCTTATCGCTGGTTCCCTCGCCTCCCCCCGATGGCATGAGTAAAAGTAAATCCGCCGCCATCATTGCCCGCACTGTCTCCTTGTGCGGTTTGAAGCCGACAAGCTCGACATGGCTCGCAAACGGCTCACGGCTCAAGGCATGCTTCCACATCGGCAACAGGTCGCCTATAAAAGTTACACGGAGCTTCTGATGGTACCGTTTATCTTTAAGAAGCGCCTCCAGAGCTTTTAGAAATTGTTCAAATCCGGAATTGTCATACAGCGTCCCGATATTGACAATGTTCAGATATTCCTTTTTCGAATCGTGGTATATCTCTTCAGCATTGTGCGCGCAATAGTCTGACTCATCATAACCGTTCGTGATTACTTCATGCTTGGTCACCGGAATCTTCGGAAACGATTCTTGAGACAATCCTGAAAAGCGGCTGCCCACATTGACAATCAACGAGGCCCGGGTGAGAACTTTTTCCTCCATCTTCCTCTCCCGAAACTGTCTCCGAGGGGTGGAACTATCACGAATAAAATTGTCCGTCCAGGGATCGCGGAAGTCAACAACCCAGGGTTTCTTAGTCAGCCTTGCAAGCCAGCCCCCGACAAGATGATTGGTTTCGGGTGGGGATGTGCTAAAAATCAGATCAACCGACTCTTGTCGTATCGCATGTAATCCGGTCTTGACCGCGAATGGAACCCAGCCGATTCGCTCATCGGGAACATACATCCGGCTATGTGTCATATGGCTCAGGGGTGACAACACAAGCCGCTTCAGTAGCGCTCTGGCCGAAAACCTAACCGGTTCATGGCGGCCTCCATTCTTTGGAGCCGGTGAGACCGATGAACCATTGGAGCTTTGATTACCGTACGCCCGGTCAAAAATCATCTTTTCAAATCTTTTCGGTTCGAGGGAGTAGGCTCTGTAAATCGGTGTGTTCTGGCCAAGCTCTGCGAGCAGCGATTCGTCGAATGAACCTTTCGGGGGATTTTTCACAGTCAGGATAATCGGCTGCCAGCCAAAATCGGGGAGGTACTTGGCAAATTTCAACGGGCGATAGACCCCGCTGGTTCGAGCCGGCGGAAAATCGTAGGCTATAATCAGGACTTTCTTCATATACGGACACTTTGCTCCCTTGCCAGAGCCCGCCATTGTCCCTTTGCCGAAGACCGGCTAAAGCACAACTTTGCGTGCGTAGAAAGCCTCGGCGTAGTGAAAAGGTGACGCCGACTCAAGTCCTCTAAGTCGCAGCAGGGCATAAAATGTCTCTGAGGTAAACCAGTGTTTTCCACTCTGGCTTTTGAACGCTTGCAGTAAATACTGTACCTTCCTTTGACAGATATCATGATCAAGTCCCACAAACAGATTGGGCGAACCAAGATCGGCATCGTATTTAGGAATCTCGTATTCAAAGATAGTATGATCCCGAAATGTGTTCCACGTCAGGTTGGCAATTTCCCTATGGTCCTGATGCAGATCAGCTCTGGTGTGAGTGAAGATCAGATCGGGTTGAAAGCCGCTCTTAATCCTCTCAAAGTAGTCTTTTATCTCACTTCCATTATACGGGAAATGGCCGTCTCTATACCCCTCCACGCGAACCTCTTTTTTCTTCACATCAGCCAGAAAAAGCTCAGCGCTAACCCGGGCCTCGGACTCTCTTTCATCCGTGCCGCTGAAGACGATCCAGCAGACTTCAAGCTTCGGATATTCCTGCGTAAGACGAAGTATCGTCCCGCCACAGCCGATTTCGATATCATCGCTGTGCGCCCCCAGACAAAGTAGCCGGAATGGCTCAGATTTGGGAGCCTGAAAGGAGAATCTATTCATCTCTTTTCTTAATACTGCCGTTTTTGGGAGATGATTTCCATGCCTCCCACGGCGTGTAGCCTTTCGAATACATGTCATCGAACATCTGCTTATCTTTGAATGTATCCATACATGCCCAGAAACCGGTATGGGTATATGAAATCAACTGCTGGTCGCCGATAAGACGTTGAAACGGCTCATTGACCAAATCTTCGCCGGGACGTAGATAATCGAAGATGTCTTTTCTCAAAATAAAATAGCCGCCGTTTATCCATAATCCGGACATCCCGATCTGATGAATCTTGGATACCAAACCATTTTCCCCCATTGCCACAACATGAAAGCTCTGCGATGGTTGTACCGAAAGAAAACTGGCGATTTTATCGTGCTTATGGAAATGATCAAGCAGGTCACTCAGCCGGATATCAGAAAGTCCGTCTGCATAGTTTGCCAGAAAGGCCTCTTCCCCTTCAAGATAGGGCTTTACCGCCAGCAGACGTTGCCCAATATTGGACTGCAATCCGGTATCGACAAAAGTGATATTCCAGTCTTCAATATCGCTGTTTATCAGGCTAAGTTCTTTGCCGCCATGGGTCATCGTAAAATCATTCGAAAGACATTCGTTATAATTCAGAAAGTATTCCTTAATAGTATCCCCTCGATAGCCAAGACAGAGGATGAAGTCCTTATGGCCATAATGGGCGTAATATTTCATGATATGCCAAATAATCGGTCGATAGCCGATGGTAACCATTGGTTTTGGAATTGTATCGGAAAACTCACGGAGGCGGGTACCAAGCCCGCCACAGAACAGAACAACCTTCATAAACCCTCGTTTATCTATCTTGCGCCAATCTATACAAACCGTCTTAGTTTCTCAAGTCCATAAAATGGCTGGGTCCAAACCGGTCGGAGTGGACTTTTTCGCTCGGACGGATATTTACGGTATATATCGGCAGAATATGGAAGAGTTCAATTGTGCTTGCGGAAAACAGGTTTCACCGGCCGGCCATGCAAATACTTCTCGATTCCCTCGTCGAGCGCCTTTTTATACACAAATAGCGCGTCCCCCATTCGCTCAAGGGTCTTATCAATAATCTCGTCGGTATGGGAAAAACTGACAACCAGCGAAGGCGCCAGAATACCCCGGGCAATCGTCTCCTGCAAAAAAAGAGTCCGAAATGCCTGCGAAGGCCGTTTCTGTTCATCTCTGGTGGCATAAGTGAGATTCGATGGCTTGCCTATGACTTCAAAACAACCATCCAGTTTCAGTTCTCTAATGATTGCATTGATACCGGCTGTAAGCCGCGTTCCGACTCCATGGAGATGGTCAATAACATTCTCGGTTTCGTATACTCGGAAGACTTCCAAGGCCGCCGCGAGGGCGGTGTGTTCGGCCCCATGGGTTGTTGAAAGGAGAAAAACCCGCTCTTTATCATGGCCGATTCCACCCAAATCCATAATTTCCCGCTTGCCAGTCAAAGCCGCAATGGCAAAACCGTTCCCCATCCCTTTACCCCATGTAGACAAATCAGGCTGAATACCATAGACTTTTTGTGCGCCGCCTAAAGACCAGCGAAAGCCGGTTATTATCTCATCAAGAATAAAAACAGCCCCGTTTTTCTGGCAGAGGCGCTGAACGACCTGGAGGAAATTATTCTGAGGCGGTGTTGTCGTTTCGGCTTCGAGTATAACACAGGCAATCTTCCCCGGATAAAGCGCGAACAGCTTCTCCAGTGACTCAGGATCATTGTACCTGAAAGAGTGCGTCAGGTCCCTTACCGACTGTGGTATTCCCGAATTCATCGGAGTACTGCCAATAAACCAATCGTTGGTAGCAAAGAATGGATGATCCGCGCAGACGGCAACCATGTCCCTGCCGGTATAGGCACGGGAGAGCTTAACAGCCCCGGTGGTCACATCGGAGCCATTCTTGGAAAACTTAATCATTTCCGCGCCCTCAAAGAGCGACAAAGCCTTTTCGGCGCACTGAAGTTCGATTGTCCCCGGGCGCGAAAAGTTACTTCCCAACTGCATCTGGCGGTGTGCCGCTTCGATTACGGATGGATACGCGTGGCCAAGTGTGACAGTTCTCAGTCCCATCCCATATTCGATGTATTCGTTGCCATCGGCGTCCCAGACATGACAGCCCAGACCCTTTGTCAGATAGATTGGAGAGTCGACTGGATACTGATCGTCAGCTTTGGCATAGGTATGCCCTCCGCCGGGTATGAGCCAGTGAAATTTTTCCTGCAACCCCAATGACGCGTCGAAACAGAGTTTATCTGAATTGATGGCAGGAAGATTAATCTGAAGTTCCGGTTTTGACATAAACGCCTATTGAACAGCGGAGATTTTTCTTGAAGTTGCCAATGATTGCAGTTGTCTCGGTTTCGTATTGAACCGGTCTATTATCTCCTGCGGGATATGTCCCAAATCGGAGCCGCGAAGATAATCCATCATCGTCGTTCCCGTGCATGAGGAATCAATATTATGCGCCCCGTGCGAACCGAGAGCATCAGGATGATGAATGAACTTCGGTTTCAAATCCGCAAGCACAGCGGCATATTCCTCGACCGGCATTTTAAACTGGGCCGTGCGCGGATCCAGCGGCGCAAACGCCGCTTCGGCCATATTGCGGCCTAATTCGCACAGAGCCGTTGCCACCCCACGAGGAGAATAGACAAGAATTTGGCCGTTGTACAATTGTTTGCGGCGCTCGTCGTCGTTAAATGCGGCATCAAAGTAAATCGTGTTCATAATAACTCAGCCTTCTATTTCCATGCTTTTTCAATCGGCAGATTTGTCTATTTTTTTTGTGAGCAGTCCATGTTCTATCAATCTATCGGCAACGCCTCGAATTAGCTGATACGGCAAATTCGACCTTTCGGCAATATCCAAAAGCGAATGACAGCCATCGGATAGGTTAAGCACCCAGAGCATAGCAAGCTCCTCGGTTTTGGCCTCGGTCAGACCGCCCATAGATCGATACAGACCCCGTTTACCCAATTGCGGTTCGCAGAATGGATTGGTATTGAGATAGGTATAGTTGCTCTCAAGTAGATCAATAACTTCAATATACTTGTCGAGAGAATCGGCAAGAGCTTCGGCTGTAACAAATCCAGGATTATCATCCGATGTATGGTACTCCGGATAGCGTCCATGCGGTGTCCGAGTCAATGAACCTACCGCGAGATTGAATCCGGGCGAACAATATTGCCGTTCGTCATACCCATAGGGCGAAAAATCATGTACCTCATACTGCTGACCGCTGTGACTGAGCGTATGCATGACTGCGCGATCTATTTCGGCCTTACCCTGACGGCTTTTCTTGTAATGCATTTTCCCGTTATCCCCCACACATGCAACAACCAACCCATGTTTGATTTTTTTTGTGTGCTCTTTTCGAAGTGCAAGCCAGGTAATTGCCCCGATGGTGCCCGGAGCAAAGAGAAACCGACATGAATACCGCCGACTGTGTCTTTTGCTGATTATACCAGCCAATTCAGTCAGAAGAGCGAGACCCGAAAGATTATCGTTGCACAGCGAAGGATGGCAAATATGTGCGGAGAAGAGCGCTTCCTCGTCTGAATCCCCTTGGATAAACAACTCGCCAAATGTAAGATGTCCCGGCTCAAGTGTCGAATCAATGACCACTTCGTAGTCTCCTTCGGACAATAACTCAAGCTGTCTATGTGGAAGACAGAAACCCCAGGTTGGCTGGTAATACGATGTCCGGTATGGTATCGCATTCGGCTTGTTTGGCAGAGTATGGCAGTGCTTTTTTAATTCAGCGAGAGAAATGATTTTATTGACCGGTATGCTGTAGCTTACTACATGAAGGTTGTTAATTTTGAAATCGACTATCTTATTTCCGTCCGGCGCTTTGATATAGGCATCGCGGATATTCCATTCAAGCGGCACCGTCCAATCGAAAACCTGCTGACCGGTTGGGATCTCATGAATTTCAATCGGAATTCGGCCTTTGAGAATATTCAGGCTTTCTCTTACCCCATTGCCAGTGATGCTTCTGCAAATGGGATACAGTTCTTTTATCAGAGCGTGCATCCGCTCTCCCGTTGTACCTGTACCTAAGGAAGTAAATGTGGATTTTGTACTCAGCGACATACTCATTGTCTAACGATCGAAATCAGGATAACTATTGTCCCGTTCTGATATAATGTTAACTGTCTCAGGCCATGTAATGGCAAAGGCCGGATCATTCCATCTCAGACCACGCTGGCATTCCGGATGATAAAACTCCGACATCTGATACTGCAATTCCGTGTTATCCGATAAGGTGAAAAATCCATGCGCAAATCCAACCGGAATATACAACATCGTCCTGTTTTCGGAAGTAAGATTTATTCCAAAATGTTCTTTATATGTCGGCGAGTTTTCTCTCAAGTCGATGATGACATCAAAAATCGAACCCATCGTACACCTGACAATTTTCGCCTCGGCGAATGGTTCGTTCTGCCAGTGCATCCCCCGCAAAGTGCCTCGTTTGGCATTGAATGAAATACTGCTCTGAACCAAATTCGGATTCAGGCCATTATCTTTGAATTCATTGGTGCACCAGACACGAGCGAAAAAGCCGCGTTCGTCCGCTCGAAGTTCGAGAGTGACCACATATGCCCCGGCCAGCTTAGTCTGTGTAAAGTTCATAATATTGGGCACGTGCAGGGCATGGACTCGTAACCAAAGAAAAGATGGATTCCAGCTTTCGGGGCTGTTGCAAAACCCTCTCCAAAAATTTCCTGCCCGTCATTGTGAGGAGCGAATTCCGATGAGCGACGTGGCAATCTCATATTTGTCTTCTCTTTTTTCTGGCGTACGTTCCACCAAGGCGGACTTGAAAGACTCGTGCACCAGCCTCTTTCCCTCTCATCCCCTAATATACCGTGACACTCGGAATTGGTATAACAAATTTACCGCCCCACTCTCTGATAAAGGCATTCTGCTTCATAATCTCATCCTTGAAATTCCAAGGCAGAATAAACAGATAATTCGGGCGGCTCTCCTTAATTTTGTCAGGATGAAGTATGGGAATATGCGTCCCCGGCAGAAACTTCCCCTGCTTATAGGGATTGCGGTCCACGGTAAAATCAATAAAATCTGTCCGGATTCCGCAAAAATTCAGCAGTGTATTCCCCTTGCCGGGCGCTCCATAACCTGCAATCGTTTTCCCTTCGCGTTTCGCCGTAATAAGAAACTCAAGAAGTCTCCTCTTTGTCTCTTTAACCTGTTCGGCAAAAATCGAATAGCAGTTCATGGTCATAAAACCGGCCATCTCTTCACGCCCTAACAATTGCGTTACTCGATATTCGACAGCCTTGCTGGAATCGTCGGTATGACAGGCATAGATGCGCAGTGAACCGCCATGTGTGGAAAGCTCTTCGACATCAAACAATCGCAGTCCGTGGGTTGCCAGAATTTTATCGACGGTGATAAGTGAAAAATATGAGAAATGTTCATGATAGATCGTGTCAAATTGATTCTCTTCCATCAGACGCATCAGGTGCGGAAATTCCATCGTCAGCACGCCCTGGGGTTTGAGCAAAATCTTTATGCCTCGGACAAAATCATTGAGGTCCGGCACCTGGGCAAAAACATTGTTGCCTAAAATCAGATCGGCATGAAGCCCTTCTTGTGCTAGTGCCTTCGCAGTCTGTTCGCCGAAAAAGAGAACTCTGGTATCCACACCCCGCTCGACGGCGGCTTTGGCAACGTTGGCAGCCGGCTCTATCCCCAAAATAGGAATGCCCAGTGGGAGAAAGTGCTGTAACAGATAACCGTCGTTGCTTGCAAGTTCCACAACATGACTTGATGTGGTCAATCCAAGCCGTTTGGTTATCATCTCGACATACGTCTTGGCATGCTGCACCCAGCTTTCGGCATACGATGAAAAATAGGCATATTCGGTAAAGATATGTTCACGCGGGACATAGTCATCGAGTTGAACCAGAAAACATTTTTCACAGACGTAAGCATGGAGGGGATAAAACAATTCCTGCTTATTGAGGTCCTCTGCTTTGACATAGCTTTCGCACAACGGCGACATACCCAGATCAACAAACGTATGACGGAGCGGAGCCGCGCAGAAGCGGCAATTCATTATTTCATCGACCGTGTGATTTATTTTCGTGGTTGACTGCACAAGTTCTTTCACTGGTGTCCCCTTTTCCCATCTTTTATATTTCTCTTACCTGCTATGTGTGAGCCGCGGCGGTGACTTTTATTCCCTCGGGCTGGCTCCAGCGAAGCGAGGCATCGAGGTGGCCATCGCTCATCAATGATTTAATTTGATCGATACGTTTATATGTCGGCCCCTCAAAATCATCGACTGTCAGCTGAATCGATTTGAAGGCGTCATAGAGTTGTTTGGCTCCGGCGCGGGCTGTCCATTGCGGACGAAACTCCGGCATAAGCTTTGCAATTTTTGTGGCGTCCACCCTATAGTTGCGGCTGTCCGGTCCGGCGTCCTTTGCAAATTCCACTTCGCAATCCGGCACCGTTTCTTTGACAATTTGAGCGATTTCAGAAATGCGGTAATTCTCATCCGAGCGGCCGACATTAAAAGCCTGATTGTGAACGACATCGCGGGGCGCATGCAGCGCGGCTATAAATCCGCGGGATATATCTTCAATATGAACAATCGGCCTCCAAGGGCTGCCATCGCTCTTGATATGAATTTTGCCTGATGCAACCGCCCATGCCGTCAGATTATTGAGCACAATGTCAAAACGAAGCCGCGGTGAAACACCATAGGCAGTCGCGCTTCTCATGAATACCGGACTAAATGTTTCGCCGGCCAGCCGTCGCAGGTCAAGTTCCGCTCTGACTTTCGAAATACCATAGGGCGTGACCGGATTAAATGCCGCCGATTCATCCAACAGACGGTCATCCGATGCCCCATAGTTGCTGCACGATGATGAGAAAAGAAAGCGTCCCACTCCGGCTTCCTTGGCCATAGTGGCCAAACGAAGCGTACCGAGGTGATTTATATCATAGGTAATATCAGGGTTGAGGTCTCCGAGCGGATCATTCGATAGCGCGGCCAAATGGATAACAGCATCAACACCGTCAAAATCCTCTACCTGAGCATCGCGAATATCTCGGGTGATCGATGGAACATCAACTATCCCATCGCTGAAAGTGCAACGGCGATAAAAATCGCTGTCCATACCAACGACTGTGTGTCCCGCTTTAATGAGCATTGGAACCATTGCCGAGCCGATATATCCCTTATGTCCAGTAACAAGAACTTTCATAATTACCCTCGCCGCCTTTACTGTCTTACCAAAAGAGTTGGTCACTTTTCGATTTTGGAATTATTTTTTTTTCGATGGCTTCACACTCATTTACCCTGGCCAGATGACCAGCGTAACCGTATTCACATCTGCTTGAGAACTGTCAGGAGTTCCGTCGCCAGCTTTTGTCTGTCCCAGAACACATGTTTGGTCAAAAAGAAAAAGAGTTTAAGCTTCTCCTTGGAATCCATGGACACCCGAGCGACTGAGTGAAAGTGCTCCCAATTGAGCCGCCAATAAATAAGCGCGATACGCTTTTTGGAAAGGGGATCGTAAAACTTTTTTAATTCTTCCAGACTTTTATTAAGCGTGGAAGACTGTTTCCCCACCCGCCGGAAAAATAAGAACTCCGGCAATTCAAAATATTTTCCTCGCAGAGCCAGTTCACCCATAAGCGTTATATCGGAAGCAATATGATTTCCCAAAAATCGGGTTTGTCTGAGTTGATCGATCCGGATAAGTCCGGCCAGGGCATTTGCCAGTCGGACATTCAGCATGAATTTTATAAAGCGCTCGCTGGATGAGGAATCGCGAAGGTCAAGCCGGTCATCATATTCCTGAAAGATAATTCCCTGCTCGTCCATCAGTTTTGTCCTACCGTAGACGAGCACAACATCGGGCTGGCTTTCCAAAACCTCGATACAACGCTCGAGAAGTTCCGGAGCGCAGACATCGTTTGCCGTGGCAAATTTGAAATATTTCCCGCGCACCTTTTCAAAGGCACAAATATAATTATTGACCGAACCGATATTTTGTTCGTTGCGAGAATACCGTACGCGAGAGTCCTTTTCTGCATAGGCCAGGCAAACGGCATCTGTCCCATCGGTTGAAGCATTGTCTGTAATGATAAGTTCGAAATCTTTGAATGATTGAGAGAGAATCGACTCGATGGCTTCGCCGATAAAGGGCACGCCATTGAAAACAGGGAGCGCAATACTGACTACGGGCAGCATCACTCCTGCATCAGGTTGATCGGACATTGAAGAACTCATCGAAGAGAATTCTTTTCCCTTATTCTCGCTATCAGCATATTCACGATCGGACATCAGTTATCTATCCTAAGGTATTGAAATTTCTCTAAAGAATGGCAATTATATCTCAGTTCCTCAAATCGCTTATGCGCATTATAATGCATATTGCCGTTTTCCGTTAGCGCTTTCATCTCATTCGTATTCTTTTTCTATTCCCACAGTTCTAATTGTCGACGTATCTTCACATTTTCTGTAACGGTTCAGAGTCACTCTTCGGGCTTTTCAACCTTAGCGCTGAAATCCATCGCCTGTCTTCACAGATTAAAACAACTTATGTGCCGCCTAACGCAGGTGGCGCAGGGCAAAGAAACCTAAACCTGAACTCGAAGAGCCTTCAAGATTTTGTACCCGTATGCTCTTGCTTTGGTTGGGAGAACAGAGAGGAAATCTTTTAATGCCGGCGGACGCCAAACAAGTATCAATCCGGTATATACAAGAATCCCGAAGGGGACCACAACCAGAATTTCTATAAGTGGCGCAACCTCCACCAGTCTGAGCGCCAGTCGGGCGCCATAGATTGCCACAGCCATCGCAAAAGTGCAGACACTGTACGGCGCAAGAGCCTTTATAAGCCCCAGGGTCTTTAACTCTATCAGGCGAAAAGCCATAACAAATCGAGCCCCGGTCAGAGGAATGGTGACTAATGAATAGGCAATCGAGATTCCGATTATTCCCCACTGTAATCCAATCGCCAGGGCGGTGATTGTCGCAATCCCGGACACTATAGAAAATTTAAACAGCCACGAAGTCCGCCCTTTTGAGAGTATGACGTACGTTGCTGGAGTAACAATCGCATTAAATATCCCTACCGGCGATAACCAGATGATGATAGACACTGCGGGAAGCCATTTCTCTCCCAAAACAACATGGACGAACGGCGTCGCAATCACCATCAATCCAACAATCATCGGCAGTGTAATAAATGCTATCCCGCCCACAGCTCGCAGAAAAATATTTTGCGCTTGTTGATTGTCATCCTGCACGCGCGAAAAGGTAGGAAAGAGAACACGGTTGATGATTGGCGAGATTGACATGGGTGGATAGAGACAGAATCTATAGGCCATTGTGTAATACCCAAGGCTTGCTTCTCCAAGCCATTTTCCAATTATAAACTTATCCGAGTCGCGGGAAAAATATTCTATAAGATGAAACCCCGTCATATTGAGGCAGAAAGCCGCAACCTGTTTAACTTCTGACCATGTGAATGTAAAATTGGGTTGCCATCCCGACACTTTCCACATAAAAACCGATGTCGCGGCTGTGCTTATAACATTTGAAATGACCAATGCCCAGACCTCATAGCCCATATACGCCATAACAATGGCAATGACTCCCTGAACCAACGCCCCAATAAACGCGGCTTGGGCAACCAGGTCAAAGCGCATATCCCGGTTGAGCAAAGAGCCAGGGATAGTTCCAGCGACGGTAATTACAAATGATAGACCCATTACCTGGATAATTGGTATCAACGTCGGCTCACCGTATATCGACGCCAGTAATGGGGCCGCAAAAATCAAACCGAGGGAAAGCACGAGAGAAAACAGAACATTGAGGATAAAGAGCGAGTTAACTAATGCGCGAGAGAGCATCTTCTGCCGAATTATGACGGCCGATGTCCCAAGGTATTGGAATATCATGATAAAACTTGTAGCCACAGAAGCCATTGAGAGCAGACCAAAATCACCAGGGGAGAGCAGATTTGCCAGTACGATGGAAACAAGCATACGCACACCCTCAGTCGTGACTTGCCCGGCTCCGGTCCATCTCAACCCCGAGAAAATTTCTTTACTCTTTAGCTCATCGGTGATCGATGAATGATATTCAGACAAATCAGGTGGCTTCGTCATATCCCCTTTGGAACTGGTGTTCATAACTCAGAACTCATCTTATCTATCCTCACTGGCCGGGGCTGTCAAAAATTTCCCGGACATCCCTCACTGTTCAAGTTGCCGCCAATAATCAAAGCAAATGGCCAGCCAGCTACGAGATTATACAAGCAATAGTTGACTGACAAGCTCAATAAAAATAACCAATTCCAATAAGATAATCGCCTTGCGCGATGCAGATTATATGACCTCGGCTCTTTCCGCCGGTTCATGATTAGTCGCCAGAAGATCAAGACACAGCTCGCGGCCAAGAATCGCGGTTGAGGTGGAATTTGATAATGTAACTCGCCGAAGCAAATAGCGGTGCGCATCCGGGGTGTTATTGCCATGGGCAGCTGTGACTGCGTAACTGAACTGATGCTTGGCAAGCAGAGAATACAGCCCTTTGTACGCCATGAGGTCAACCCCGTACGGATAGGCAAAACCCCTGACGGGCTGGTCAATGCGATTTTCTATGTCCTCTTTTGATTTCACTATCTCTGTCTCAGCCTCGTCCGGAGTAGAGTGGCTGAGGTTGGGGTGGGAGGCAGTATGCGCACCAAATGTTATTCCTCCCGCTCTCATTTCCTGTACCTGGACCCATGAAAGCGAAGGTCTCAGAGAGCAGGTATCTGGAGGCGATTTTGATACCAATGACCCTAATTTCGATAAAATGGTTCGACATTGGCTGCTTTCTTTCATTCTCAGATACTGCTCTGCTACTCTAAAAAACCATTTTCTCCAGTTCGGGGTATTTGTTCGGGCAGGGCATACCAAACTTCTGTCAAACTCAAAGATTTCCAACAATTCTTGTGGCTGAACACCCCTGAAATCAGACTCGGCGCACAATTCGGCCAGTGTTAACCACCAGGGTCTTGAAAGATCATTGATCCAGTCCGTCATGAGGTATATTGTGGCCGGAATCTGGTATTCTTTGAGTAACGGATAGGCAACGGTATAGGCCGACGCATAGCCGTCATCTATGGTTATCGCAACCGAATCTTCTCTAAGCCCCCCCTCGTGATCAATTTCCCTCATGGCGTCCTCAACCGTTATCACGCGATAATAGCGCTTGATCACTCGCAAATGGGCTGCAAATTGCTTTTTTGAAGGGCACTCAAGGCTCAGCCGGGAGAAAATTTCATTCTTTGTCCCGTTGTAAAAATCATGATACATAAGAATAAGTAATCGCTTCTCGTTTGTCCCACGGATTACCTTGTGGAGGGCATAGTACCCTCCAAAAAACAGAATATTTTTCACAAGACGCTTTACCAATTGACATCCTCTAAGAATTATAGACCTTCAAAGATTAGCTTCTGAAACCTGCTCCAGAATGGAAACTTACCCCTCTTTTTACCCTTTTACCATCATTAAATGGTATTTTGTCACCAAAATAATGGTTTCTCACATTACCCTTGGTTCAATCCAAAGAAAGGTCATGTAACTCAATCAAACCTCGCTCAATAGGACGTTTTTTTGCACTTTCCACGTCCGCGACTGCTTCTTAATTTCTAAACAGCCGTCGAATTTGTTATAAGTTGACGCAGCGCAATGACCAGCACAGACACGAAGCAGCGATTCTTCATGCGAAATGCCGAGGTGAAAGACAAAAAACAATGGAACAGACCGCCAACCCGATGAAAATCAGTAAACAAAATGCCGCGACAGCACCGGCTCTGATAGCAGGAACGGGATTATCCGCGCTCGGCCTTTTGCGCTCACTCAGCCAGGCAAACATTCCCTGTTTCTGCCTCTCGCCTGATTTGGGAATTGTGAGATATTCACGCTGGAGCCGGCCCTTGCCTTCTCAGGTTGGCCATCTCAACGAGGATATGCCCCTTGCTCAGTATCTTGAGCATTTCCCTGCTGACCAAGCCGTGCTGTTCCCCTGTAGCGACCATTGGACAGCCGAGGCCGCGCGGCTACCGCTCCACATCCGTGAACGCTTCAAAACCATTGTTCCGGAACAGGACTCAGTAAATATCTTCCTCGACAAGGGTCTTCTCGCCACAATGATGCAGGACCAAGGCTTGGCTCACCCCAGAACTTTTATTATCACAAGTGAACGGGATTTTTCTGACATCCCCGAAACTATCTTTGAGCAATCCTTCCTTAAACCGCGCGATTCACAATCATTCTTCAGACATTTCGCCAGAAAAGGATTTTTTGTGCGATCAAAAGATGACGCCCTCAAACGATATTCCACCTTCGCTGATGATGGTTTCGAGATGATACTTCAGGAGTACATTCCCGGCCCGGCCCACTCCCATTATTTTATCGATGGCTATATCGGACGCGATGGCCTGGTCAAAGGTCGTTTGGCCCGACGTCGGCTTCGTATGTTTCCTCTCGATTTCGGCAATAGCACCTATCTGCGAAGTATCTCTCTGACCGATATTAGCCCAGCAATAGAATCTCTTGATCGACTCTTCGCCGCCGTTAATTATAAAGGAATATTTTCCGCCGAGTTTAAATTTGACGAGCGCGACCAAACCTTCAAACTAATAGAAGTCAATATCCGCCCATGGTGGTACATCCAATTCGCTTCAGCCTGTGGAGTAAACGTCGCTCTCATGGCCTATAATGACGCCCTTGGAAGAAACATTAAAACTGTTTCGGGGTACAAAATAGGAGAGGGATTAATTCACTCCTATTACGATATACACGCTGCACGAGCGCTGTATAAGCGCGGCGAACTGACTCTCATCGAATGGATACGTTCATGGCTCACGTCAACCCAGTCCGATTTTAGCTGGAGTGATCCGCTTCCAACAGCTGCCTTCTGGAGTGACAAACTCGCATCGAAATTTTGGCGTCTTATAGATACAAATGGAACCTCGTGAAAAACCAAAACCGTCCCCCTCGCGCACACAGGTGCCTTCCGCTGCGGCCAGTGAAAAAAAAGCCACACCTTTCGCCTGATGATCGGAATTAAAAATAGATGACAAAAAAGCGCTTTGGCGCGCAGATAATTTGCGCGACCCTCGAAGAGTTAGGCGTTTCCACTCTCTTTTGCATGGCCGGAACACAAAGCTTGCCTCTCCTCGAAGCTCTGCGAACCTCAGGTCTGAGAACCATCCAGGCTACAAATGAGCTCGCGGCCTCTTTCATGGCCAATGGCTATTTTCGCGCTTCGGGAAAAGTAGGTGTGCTCACAACAATCCCTGGACCCGGATTCACCTATGCCATCAGCGGTTTGGCCGAAGCCAGAATGGATTCTTCCGCCTTGCTCTATATTGCAATCAAATCCCTCGATGACACGACAGACAAATTCCAGAGCCAACATCTCGATCAAAAAGCCATCGCCGCACATCTGGCCAAATCTGTTATCGAAATTACAACGATCGACACCTTGCGCGAATCGCTTCAGACCGCTTACGCCCTTTCTCTATCAGGCGAGCCGGGACCGGTGATGGTCGAAATTGACGCACAGCTCTTTTCACAATCATTCCCGTTTTCTCATCTTGACACAATCGAAGAAACATTCTTGTCAATCGACAACGATGCCGTTGATGGTCTGACTAAAGCATTGAGCGCAAGCCGCAAGACGATAATCTTTGCCGGACAAGGGTGCGCCAATGCCTCACTGGCGCTGCTGGAACTTGCTGAGCTTCTCCAAGCCCCGGTTCTCATGACCTCATCGGGTCGCGGGGTGATCTCAGAAAATCACTGGCTATCGCTTGGCTATGACTGTTCCTCTGGAGCCACCAAAACCATTAATCGACTTTTGGACGAATGCGATCTGATTCTCGCCCTTGGATGTAAATTCAGTCACAACGGAACCGGCGGCTTCTCACTTGAGATTCCCCCGGAAAAGCTTGTGCATATCGATGCTTCAGCCAAAGTTTTAGGCGCGCATTATCCCGCCAGCCTCTACGTTCAGGCGGATATCCCCACCCTGCTCCCGAAACTTCTTTCCAAACTCAACAACTTTGTTATTGCTCCGTCAGGATGGACGAATAGTCAAATTGCGGCCTGTAAAGCGGAAATCGAAGACGAGCAAATCTCGACAATGAAACATGCCCCACTGCTTTTTAACATAACGCCAAATAAGACGCAGGATTTTTTTCTCGCCCTCAACCGCCTCTTACCTGACGATGCCATTTTAGTTACAGACTCGGGACTGCATCAGAATTTAGCTCGAACTTTTTTCTCGGTGCGTTCTGCGCGCGGGTTAGTGATACCATCGGACTTCCAATCCATGGGCTTTGGCCTCCCCGCCGCCCTCGGAGCCAAGCTGGCCGCTCCGCACCGTCAGGTCGTACTTGTTCTTGGCGATGGCGGACTGGTCATGTCGGCAATGGAACTCATTACCGCCGTACGGGAGAGAATATCAATAACTGTTATTGTTTTCAATGACAGCAGCCTTGGAATTATCCGAATGCAGCAGATTGAACAGTACGGAAGTGAATTTGCCACAGCAAACGACGGCTGTAATTTCAGACAATTAGCCGAATCGATGGGCGTGTCATATATGAAGCTCGAAGGAAAGTTGGAATCCAATCTTCGTTCCGCTCTCGCGAATCCGGGTGTTACAATGCTCGAAGTCCCGCTTGTGGATTCTCCGCATCTGGCTGGAGTCGGCCGCAAAGCCCTCGCAATGCAAACAATAAAAAATGTCCTCGGCCCGAACATTCTTCATCGAATCAAATCAGCCCTCAGACGATAAGCTGCTCTATCTTGTAGCGATTCCGCCACGGGCGGACTGTGGTTCAGCGATTCTCCATTCCCCGCCTCCACCACCCTCAATTATTTATCCGCATTAAATTTCCGCCAAAAAAAATAAACCTACCGCACCACAATTATCTTCCCCTTCAACCCATTCTCGGCGATAGACCACAAATAGACACCGCTTCCGACATTCACACCCGATTCATCTGTGCCATCCCATTGAATTTCGCTTTGACCGACATCACTCCATACCCTGACCGGTTCACCCGAGATTGAACTGAGCACCAAAGTCGTGCCCAACGGAATCTCGTTAAAGACAACATGCGA
This sequence comes from Candidatus Zixiibacteriota bacterium, assembly GCA_034439475.1. Taxonomy (NCBI): domain Bacteria; kingdom Pseudomonadati; phylum Candidatus Zixiibacteriota; species Candidatus Zixiibacteriota bacterium. The sequence continues at coordinate 1,935 of JAWXAN010000012.1, read as the reverse complement.
TGACTTCGCAAAATGAAACGGATTCGGATACGCAAATGTCAACGGCTGGACCGTGAATGTTGCAGTCGCGCTGTACTGATAATCATTTGCGCGGCTTCGCCAGAAATAATTTGTGTTAGAGGCCAAAGCCGTTTCAACTTTCCATTCGGTCATGCCACCGTCTCCCTGTCCCACAACAGAGCTTGCGACCAGACCAAAAAAGTTTGAGTCGGTAGCAAGATCAAACTGGTAAAGATTATTCAAACTCTGATCGATATTGTTCACCCGAAAATGCGGCTGGGATGTATTGACCACAGAACTTGGCTCTGGTGACAGAAGTGCAACCTGCTGGTCTTTATTATCCAGAATAATATTAAACGAGGCCAAAGCCGATGAAACATTCGAGACAGACGACGCATTGGCCAGCTCATCATACACCTTCACCGCCGTGAAATATTTCATTCCTGGCTGCAGTCCTTGGATGATTAACCCCTGTTGAGTCCCCGACGCCAATGGCGCCGGGGGATTGGGGAGCAGACTTGCCGAAGTAAAATTTACTGGAGTTATCGTATCGCGGGAATATCGAATCTGATAGGCGCTCGCCTGACCGTTCAGACCATCATCGCCGACTGTTGTCCAGCCAAGCAATATCTCGCCGACCAGGCTTCCGCTGGAGGCGGTAAGGTCGTTAATTCCTGCTGGGGGAGTCTGGTCGCCTGTAGTCGCGCCGCTGATTACATTCGACAGACCGGAAATATTTGGGACTTCATCTGAAACTTTAATCGCAAAATAATATGTAGTTGATCCGGTGAGACCAGTAACAACAAATGTCTCGGCGCTTCCCGCCGCTTTCGGAACAGCCTCCCCGGTAACCTGAGTGGCCGTCGCCCAATTGGCGTCTGTAATTGGCGATGTTGAACGGCGGATGTCGTACGATGTTGCTGTGCCCGTCGTGCCATCGTCACCGACAGCCGTCCAATTTAACTGTATGCTTGTCTGGGTCGCATTCGATAGCGAAAGATTGTCAATGGCCGAAGGGGCAATTGTCTCCACAGTGGTTGCCTTTGTGACAACATTTGAGAGAACAGACCAGTTGGGGACTTCGTCGGCCGTCTTGATCGCAAAATAATATGTTGTCGATGGATTCAGTCCAGTCACCGTGAATGTTTCCGCGAGTCCAACGGATTTTGGAGTAGGTTCGCCGGAAACCTGTGATGCCGATGTCCAATTGGCAACAGTGATAGTCGCCGTTGAGTAGCGAATGTCATAGAAAGCGGCCTGACCGCTTGCGCCGTCATCACCCGGAGCCGTCCAATTGAGCGTCACCGAATTAGGCGCCGAGCTTGAGGCTGTAAGAGCGGCATCGGCATCAGACGCGCTCATCGCAAGAAAAACAAAGGCAAATGCAAGAAGCATGACCAGCTTGCGACAGAACCGGTGCATCAGTGAAGGATGATTTGTAGAAGTATCAGAGTTTTGGATCATAAATTGACTCCTTAGAAGAGTTTCAAGGTGGATTCTTGGATACAATCCATGTATGTCAAATTTCAGGCCAACATTTCGCCCATGTTCCAATTGCCTGTCGGGTAACGGATTGACGGAAAAAAATTTCACTTGGCCGATTTTACGCCACAATATCACTGTTCAATTTTTGAGTGATTGGTCATTCGAAATGCAGACTCAGGCAGAATCAACTACTCTCCGACCACGTCGTTGCGGGCATAATGATCAGAAAGTAGGGCGGGTCCGTCCGCGAACCCGCTAATTCCTCCATATTCGTTCCAGTCCGCCGAAGGCGGAGAATCCATCTTCATCTTCGTGCGGGCCGTCCTCCATTGGCGGATTCGAAAATCTCTAGCCTGCACAGATTTCCAGACGTGCAGTCAGGCGCCCCCGCCTGACTGTCTTCTTTGTGTCGGGCGAGGGATAGCATCCCCAGCATGGGGCGCCCGACAC
>JAWXAN010000011.1 GCA_034439475.1 Candidatus Zixiibacteriota bacterium | reverse complement strand
CAATGTCTGTTTCACACCCAATGCGTCTGGTGTCTATACTTTCATCATCAAGGCAACTGATGCCTGCGGTCTTACTGATCTTGACACCACCAAAGTCACTGTCACGGTGAATAATGCCCCTATTGCCAACGCTGGCAAAGACAGCACATTTTTCGTCTGCGGCAATAGCACTATCTGCTGGAGCGGCGGCTGCAGCGATCCCAATAACAACTTGATTGCCTGCGAAATACTTCAACCTGCGGGCGCGACACTCAGCGCTGGTCAGATATGTTTGCCTGTACTCTTCGGCGCCGGCAATGACACGAGCTATACGGTCATTATCAAAGCGACCGATGCCTGCGGAGCAACAGACCTCGACACAGCGATAATCAATATCAACTTCAATTCCCCGCCGGTTGTAGTTGCCCCTCCTGATTTTGAGGCATTTCCCGATTTGACCGGACAAATCTGCTTTGATGTAAATATAAGCGACCCGGACAATAATATTGTCAGCGTATTAGTCTCGCCTGTTGGCGTCTACTCCTCGGGGACCGGACAGGTCTGTTTCAATGCGGATACTAGTGGGGTGTACTGCCTTATTATTACGGCAACTGATGCCTGCAATGCGGTCTCGGCAGATACCGTCTGTGTTACCGCACTATGTGTCCAAGTTCAGATTGAAGAGGTGGTAAACGTCATTCAGGGGCAGTACAAGGATGTGAGTATATTCCTCAACGGATCAGCCAAAGAACTTGCCGGCTATGACCTCCTGATAAGTTACGATGCTTCGGCCTTGTCACTCGCTCAGGTCACACCCGGCACAGCATTCCTTGCCTGCGGGTGGGAATATTTCACTTTCCGCTTTGGTCCTTTTGGAAATTGCGGCAGCGGGTGTCCAAGCGGCATAGTTCGCATCACCGCCATTGCCGATATCAACAATGGCGCCAATCATCCCGACTGTTATCTCGATGCCGTTGTCGGCTCTCTTGCCGTGCTGAGTTTCCTTGTGACAAACGACCGCACTCTGGAATGCCAGTTCTCGGCGATTAGCTTCTACTGGATAGATTGCGGTGATAACGGTTTCTCCTCGGTCGACGGTGACACATTGTGGGTTTCGCAAAATGTATTTAGCGCTGAACTTGATACTATTACCAATAACACGTACGGCTTCCCCGGCGCCTTTGGAATTCCCAACGTTTGTATCGGATTGAATCTGCCCGGCAAGCCGGCTGCGTTACGATGCGTTGATTTCACCAATGGCGGAATCAATATCATCTGCGCCGACTCAATCGATGGCCGAGGCGACATCAATCTCGATGGATTGATGTTCTCGATCTCCGATGCCGTTATGTTTACTAACTATTTCGTTCAGGGACTTGGCGCTTTCCAAAACCACGTCGATGGTTCAATTGCCGCCTCCGATGTCAATGCTGACGGCAATCCGCTGACTGTAGCCGACCTCGTCTACCTCATCAGAATAGTCGTCGGTGATGCGCCGCCTGTTCCAAAGGTTGATCCGAATTCACCTCTTGAGGCGGAATTTGTTGTTGCCAATGACATGCTCATAATAAGCCATACGGACGAACCGATTGGCGGACTCTTTATTCTCCTCAATGGCAAAGCAAATCCGACCCTTGGCGAATCAGCTAAGAATATGGATATCCGCTATGAATTCGATGGCACACATACCAGAGTGTTAATATTCACCATGGAAGGGAAGTCCTTCCTTGAAAGCGGAGGCGTTCTCAAGCTTGACGGCGCTGCCATTAAATCTGTCGAAGTCGGCGGTTTCAGCGGAAGCGTGATAGCGGCCAAGGTCATTGCATTGCCGACCGAATATTCCCTGTCACAGAACTATCCAAATCCATTCAACCCGGTTACGACAATTAATTTTGATCTTCCTAAACCCGGCGAGTGGACGATAACAATCTACAATCTTCTCGGACAATCGGTCGAAACGATGTCGGATACATATGATGCAGGATCTTATAAAGTGGAGTGGGATGCCGGTAAATATGCCTCGGGTATTTACTTCTATCGTCTGACGGTTGGTAGTTTTAGCGCCACCAAGAAAATGGTGTTACTAAAGTAATCACCGAGCACACCAAGAAAAGCTCTCTGGCAACAGAGGGCTTTTTTTGTTTTGGTCCAAATTAATAGTAGTTGACTATGACATTCACACACTTTACTATTCATCCATGTCTGAGGCTGGAGTGGGTTTTCCGAAGGCATTGGTTGGAATCATATTGTTATTCTTTTCCGCCAATTTCTTTATTCATGGTTGCAAATCAACAGAGAGCGCGTATGTCGACGACGTGCAATTTGAAGTAGTTGATTCGCTGCTTGGATTGCCGTATTTCGCGGGTGAACCGCAGTTGAGCATCAGACCCCCTTCGAATTATTATGCCATTGCTGATAGTCTGTTTGGACCACTCGAAGTCGGGTTGGCTCAAACAATGGTGAGTAAGTCAGAAATTGATCTGCTCCAATGCTACGCAGACAGCAACTTTAGCGCGTATATGCTCATTATGTCCAAAGAACAACTTCGTCTGGATTCGGATACGGCCGGTTTCTTTGGCCGTTATTTTACATCGCTCATTGCATCGTATGGGGGAGACAATGTCCTGAATAATGAATTTTTCGTCGGGACTGTTTTCGTCAAGCAGTTTATCTACACCGAAAATCAAACCGTTCATCTGCATCTTTTTTGTATGCAGCCCGGAAACGCCGCACTGGAAATCCATTATCTTACGCCACACGCGAAGTACCAAAATATGCTTCGTGTGATAGAATCCTCTATTGGCAGTTTAACACCATTTAACAAGGAGCAACGTTAATGAGACGACTCACAATTCTGCTCGCTATGATATTCGCTTTGAGTATTCTTGGCGGGTGCTTCACCATGAATCATACCGTGGGAACCGGCGGTGTCGGCGGTGAAGTGGCAGGCAAGAAACGTCAATGGTATTTTCTCTGGGGGCTGGTGCCGCTGGGTGGTCCGGTTGACGGAGGCCAAATGGCAGGCGGAGCTGCCAACTTCACAGTTAAGTCACAGCAGACCCCGGTAGATGTCCTGCTGAATCTTGTGACTGGATTCGTAACGATCTATTCCAGGACAATTGTTACGACAACAAAATAAGAGTCACCGTACGTTTACCAAGGCTGGAGCAGACTTCTGCGCCAGCCTTTTTGTTTGTGGTAACGTTCAGACTGCCTCGCCACAGCGGGCAGTCTGAGATATTGATTGTCATCCCTCACTCATTGTCATTCCAGCCCCTACCCGCTGCGGTGGGAAAGCTGGAAGCCATCTTTATCGTCGTGCAGTCCGTCTCTGACCTGCACCAAGTTACCGTCAGGTCATCCGCCGTGGGCGGACTTCGGAAGTCTCAGCACCTATGCCCTAGGAAGGCCGGCAAGACCTGACGATAACAGGTTGATATTCGGGTACCACACTGCTTGCGGTGTCATTGACCCAATCACCAAGCGATCTAATCTATTTTTTATTAAGCCGATTTATAATTGATTGGAAATCTTCAATTAAGGTTTTTCAGATTCAAGAATCCCGAGGATTCGCTTTGTCTCCGGAAACAGTTCGCTTTTCCGCGCCTCGGCAAGTATGCTATTCAGCAATGTTCGGCCACTCACCTTGTCATCTTCTTTGCCGAAACGAAAAAGGGCTTCTCCGGCTATGATGTTGATACGCATGGAGAGAATCGGATCGCCAATCTCTTTTGCTTTGGCTTGTTGTTGTTGAAGCTGGCGAACACCGGCATGGATGAGCCCCTCGGACGCAGTCAACAATCCGATATATCCCTGGGCAAGGCACAAAGTTCCGCTGTCGCCTATCTCACGCGCTATCATTTGGCTTCGCTCGGCATGTTTCCGGCTGAAGGCGAATTCATTCCGAAAATAATGTAATTCGGCAAGTTCCACCTGCAGTGCGCCCACATTCCTATTGATCTTGGCAGTTTTGGCTATCTCAAGTGCCTTGTGTAGATGAGTCGAGGCTGAGTCATAATCCTGTTGATAGATATGGATTGCGCCGAGACGGTGGTGTGCGGCGCTCTCAGCCAGAGGGTGATTAATTTCCTGGGCTAAGGAAAGAGCCTGCTCAGCCGATTTGAGGGCCTCCTGCGCATCTCCCAGAGTTAGTCGCAGTTGGCTAATGTTTGTTAGTGTGAGCGCGAAATTTGCTTTGTCGCCCAAGGCCTCAAAGAATGTCGATGAGACATTGAGCAGTTCAAGCCCTTCGCGGTGGTTGCCCCGCTGAAGCTGAACCAATCCCATGTTGAGCCCCTGGCGGGCCGTTCCCGCTTTATCTCCAAGCCGGTCATTGATAGCCATGGCCTTCCCATAGAATCGAAGCGCGGAGTCGAGATCACCTTTGAAATAGTTGACATTGCCGATATTTGAAAGACATGCCGCTTGAAGCGAAAGGTTTTCGCTCGCTGTTGCCAGTTCAAGAGATTCATTGTATAAATCCAAAGCTCTGGAATAATCCCCTTTACGTGAATAAAGAATCCCCATATTCTTAAGGGCATCGGCAATCTTCTCCTGGTCATCGAGCCGACGGCTTATTTCCAACACACGGTCAAAGAGCGGAAGAGCTTCATCGAATTTAGCTTGAGGCTGAAGCGCAGAGATTAAGACACCCAATGTCTCCGCTTCACCGGAGAGATCTTTAAGTTCCTGAGTTATCGTGAGCGATTCATTACCGGTAAGCCATGCCTTCTCCCAGTCCGAGTGATGAATGTGGAGTTTGGCGAGTAATCTCAGGAGAGAAGCCTTCTCAGCTCGCAAACCTTTTGAAGCGGCCTCCTCAAGCGCGGACTCAAGTTCCATCTGGGCCTCTTTGAATTGCCCCTGATGCATCAAGATTTCAATAATCCCCGCCCGGGCGGCAACCAGCGCGGGTTCTTTGGCAAGCGCCTTGCGGTAGAGGGAAAGAGCATTGACGACATCGGCCTTGTCTTTCTTTTTCTCAAAGATATATTTCCCTTTGAGATATTGTTCATAGGCCTGCGCGTCTTCAGCCTCGGGCATACCCACATGGGCCACTCGCACAATCGTACTGCTGATATTGAAGGCTTGGCTGATTCCTTCGGCTAGAGCGCGTTTTATTTTTGATAGATTTTCAAGCGGCTCCTCCCATCGCTCGGCCCAAAGGTTGGCGCCATCGCTGACATCGATAAGCTGGGCTGAGACGCGGATGGCTTTGGTGGATTTGTGAATTGAGCCATCGAGGACATAGGAAACGTTCAATTTCGATGCAATTTCGGCTATGTCTGTATCGGCATCTTTGAATTTCATAATCGACCGCATAGGCGAGATTCGCATTGTGCCTATACGAGTCAAATCAACAATCAAGTCCTCGGTGATACCATAGCTCAGGAAGTCATCATCGGGCGAGCCAAGATTTCTCAGATGCAACACAGCCAGCGCTTTTGTAACTGGCTGTGACGGAGACATTGTGCCTGCAGGAATACGTGAATGCATAGACTCGACAACCGATGATGGCTCCGGGCTTGGCGGCGAAGTCATTGCCGAAGCAACGCTCATACTTGAGATTGATGATTCGAGTCCCACAGCCTTCTTTAAATCAGAGGCCATTTCGGCGACAGTTTGATAGCGTGACAGCACTGATTTGGCCATCGCCCGGCTCACTATTGCCTGAAACTGAGATGGTATTGATGGCACATACTGACTCATCGGAGGAGGTTCTTCATTTACAATGGCATAGATATACGCTGGGATGTTGGGTTTCTTGAATGGGAGGGTTCCGGTCAGCATTTCATAGAGAACAATCCCCATGGAGAAAATGTCACTTCTATGGTCGGTATCAATACCCTGACCCTGTTCAGGCGACATATACTGCGCAGTCCCCATTAAACTGCCAGCCTGAGTTAACTGGACGTCCCCAATGGCTTTGGCTAAACCAAAATCGAGGATTCGCACACGCTTGTCGGTATCGAGAATTATATTGAGCGGCTTTATATCGCGATGAACATACCCTTTACTGTGCGCCGCATGGAGACCATCGCAAATTTGGAGCGCAAATTGAACCGCCTTATCAAGTGTAAGTTCTCTCGCGTCTATGATTTCGCGCAACGTCCGCCCTTCGACATATTCCATCGCGATAAAAACACGCTCGGCAACTTCGGCTACCTCGTATATGGTTATGATATTCGGATGGTTGAGAGCCGCCGCTGATTGCGCTTCGCGAATAAAGCGCTGACGAAGCGATTCATCGACCGCGAGGTTCGGCGCGAGGAACTTCAGGGCCGCGCGTCGGCGTAAGGTCAGGTCATCGGCGAGGAAGACTTCTCCCATGCCACCGACTCCGAGCTTGGAGACGATTTTGTAATGAGAGATGACAGCGCCGGGTGTGAGAATTATGGCGCTTCGCGTCGATTGATTATTGTCAAACTCTTCAGCCACAGTTGCTTCTGTCGCTCCTTATCTGGAAAACTCTTCAGGAATTACCGTTAGGTCGGAAATATAGTCCTGAATCGTAAGCGCAACAATGAGAAACTGTGAGGTGTATCGGTCGATAATTAGTTTTTCTTTGATAAAATAACCAGCCCTGAATCGGCCTCTATCGTGTGGTGACGCCTAGGAAGCTTCTCTCTGGGCGTTTTTTTGTTAGCTAAATCGCTTGCATTCTCTTGGCTAAACCATTCATTTCAGCCATGAAAAGATATACCCTGCTCTTCACACTCATTTCGATTATCATTCCGAACAGTCTCAACGCCTACACCGACAAAAGACAGCTTGTTCACATTTTCTCGCACTATAACACGAAAGTTGTAACTGATCCATCGACAGGGTCCAATCCATACAAAAAATGGACAGTATTTCCGCCGGAAGGTGTTGAATATCGCGCCGTGAATCTGTACGTCACGTACCGTTGCCTGGACTCCCTCCGTTGCGGCGAATGGGATTATATCGACAATATCTACCTGCGTCGGGTCGGCGGGGCTGATTCGGCTCCCAGGAATATCGAGATCGGCCGTATGATTTCCCCGTACGGCTGGCGCTTTGACTCGACATTTTCCTTTACCTGGCATGTCGATGTAACTGATTTTGGGGTTTTGCTCCATGACTCAGTTGAAGTCGAGTTCAATCATACTGGCTACGAAAGCAATACCGACCGCGGTTGGCAGGTCACACTCGATTTTGAAATCAGCAAAGGACAACCTGCAATGACCTGCCTTGGAATGGACACATTATGGACCGGAAGTTTTCCATATGGCAACAGTTCAAAGCCCATTGAGAATATCCTGATGCCCTATTCATTCTCGGTTCCCCATGAAGCGACAAGGGCGCGGCTGAGAATTCTTCAGAGCGGACATGGGATGGATGACCTTGAAAACTGTGCCGAATTTTGTAATAAATATAGACAGATCTTTTTTGATGACTCGCTGGTCGACCAGAGTCAGATTTGGCGCGAGTGCGGCGACAATCCGCTCTCTCCACAGGCTGGGACCTGGATATACGACCGCGCCGGATGGTGTCCGGGGGCGATAGTGATCCCAGATGTCTTTGATTTTTCTGTCAGGCCGCATTCAGAGCACTCAGTGAATGTCGACTTGGAGCCATACATCAATCCCAACACACCGAGCGCGAATTATCATTTTTCGGCGTATCTGTTTTACTATGCTGAGCCGAGGACGAGAAACGATGCGACGCTTGAAACAATCATCGCGCCAAGCACGGAAAACGAATATGGGCGGATGAATCCGATTTGCAGCGACGCCCAAATTGTTGTCAAGAACAGTGGAAAGCGCCCGCTAACCTCGGTAACCATAAATTACGGGGTGGCCGGCATGAATGAAGATACCTATACCTGGAGGGGTCATATTGAGTCCCAGCGGTCGAAGGTAATCACGCTCCCTCGCATGGTCGGTTTGGATGAAGGACACACGTCCTATGTGGCCGCTCTTGAGATGCCCAACGGCGTACCCGATGAGTACCCGGCTGATAATAATTATAGATCAACGTGGGTCACTCCGCCCAGCTTCGATACAGTTTTGGTGTTGGCGCTTCGAACCAACGCCGACTCATCGCATACGTCGTACGCAATTACCAACTCAACTGGCACAATTGTCGCCGAGCGGAAACTTGGGACACTTGCGGCCAACAAGGTCTATTATGACACGCTCTTACTTCCCAATGACTGTTACGAACTGATTGTCAAAGACAGCGCGGGGGACGGATTGGATTTTTGGTTCAATCCCGAGGGTGGCTATGGCTACGCGAGACTGCTCGATATGAAAGGCCGTCTGCTCAAATCGTTTCTCTCCGATTTTGGCAGTAACATCCGTTTTTCATTTGGTACATATCCGAACTCCACAATACAGAATCCGGCAGAAATGCTTCCCTTGGTCACACCGTTCCCGATGCGCAACCCAGGCAGATTCACTCTTGAGATTTTTTACAACGAACCGACGGACGCGGTCATTCAGATCACGACCGAGGATAAATCACGAGTCGTCTTTGAGCAGAAATATCCAGGACTTAAAGAAAGCTATATTCCAATCGATATATTCGCTGAGCCTGACGGCTTTTATTTTGTGAATGTCATTACTGACGGCAAGGCTATAACGAAGAAGATAAAAGTGAAGCATGAGGGGTGAGGGGGGGAATCATTCCAACTCTTGTGGTATATTACAAAGTATGTCAGACATGTACAAAAGTCAGCAACTGGAGGCCAAGCTTTTTGAAAACAGGTCAAGGGCCGTTACTTTGACTGTTCTCGAACTGGAAAAAGATAGAGATATCCTTATACCTTCATATTTATTAGCAAATCTGATGTCTCCTTCCCTTTGGCGATGGCGTGAAGCGCGCAGCGCTTTCTCGATCGACGGCGAACTACTGGGCGTGAGGCGACGTTTGAAAGAACTAGAGCGTCATTTTCATAAATATACATTTACAAATTTCCCTGACGAACCTGCGAGGGACCCGTGGGGACTCCTCCAATTTTCCGATGAATCAAGTCGACTTGGTGATGATTACATTTCAAGGGCTAAACAGGAGTACGATACGACTCTAAAAATGCTTTACGAGGAAAATCCTCAAAGTCAATTTGGCCAGATAGTCACCCAAGACTATTATCGTGCAGGATTCTTTCCAAGATTAAGAAACGAAATAATCGAAGTGATGGATGCTTATGCGCATATTTCAGCAGATAAAAAGGGATCGGGGAAATGCGCGGCCTTAGCGTTTCTTTGGGCAGCAGCTCTGATAGTCTGGGGTCGATTTACACCCGACAAGATAACGATAATAGGAAACCGATCTCATGTGTTTGTGTTTTTAGATGAGGACGACGGTCATCTCTTCAATAACACCAAGTGGTTTAGCCGCACAAGAATTCAAAACGCTTCGGATATCTCTGAGTTTGTCAAAATGGTCAGCACTAATACCGAAACAACTTTCCTTTTTAATCCAATGTTTGGAATGTGCCGTTGCCAGAAGAGACAATCAGATTTCCAGCCGCAACAATTGGCCGGAATCTTTAACAAGATCGGTTCTTTTTTGTCGCTTCCCTTGAAAAATCCCGACCCGCTCTCGGTCGAGGTGGTGGAACCTTCTGCAAGCATACCCAATCCGCTTGAGTATAATTCCGCTGAAGAGTATCATAAGTTTGTCCTGTCGTTAGCAGAAAGATCGCCAGATTCCGCTTTCGAATATGCACAATACACGTTTAGGGAAATTGATGTTCTCTACCCGCAAGTTTACATTTGCGCGGCACTCCGCGATTACCATACAAACGAAGCGGCAAAACAAATAGAATCTCTTGAGGATGTCTTCGCAATTGTTCGAAGTATTCCGAGGCATGATTCTCTCTTCCATAGCAGGAGCAGAATCGCCTTACCAGACGAGGTTTTGCTGTTTCGGACAGGCAGCGATAGAGATAGAGCCTTGCTCCTGTTTACCTTACTCCATCAATCTCCTCTCAAAGAGGAAAAGATGACAATCTGCTTCGCTGAGCACAAGAGCTTTGTTTACCATAACCATTGGTGGATAGATGCTGATAATCTGGCTTTGTTGGCTGAAAGACCGCAGGGCATTACGAAGGAATTCAATAGTCGTAAGTTAATCAGAAATCATGAATAACGGCACACAGTTCGACGAACTCCTTTAGCAGCCTTTCCCTCCCCTCACTTGACCTTTAACTTGTTATCCCTTATCGTACTTACCATACCACGCGAAAGTGACGGAAATTCCTGTTCAGTTAGGCCACACACTCCTCGTACACTCGTGACACGAAGCGGCTCTCTCGAAATTATTTCTTGCCTATTTCGGCGTCCCAATCAAGAATTACCATAATACTCTGCGTAGCCGAATGAGTTGAAGACACATTCATAAGAAATTTTTGGCCATCAGGACTTATCGCACTTCTATACTGGAGCATAATGTCCGGGATTCCTCCAAGATCTTGCCTGAATAATTTTTTAGGTAGGCCGGGTTCAAATGATTGTGATTTTATATCTACTGCAACAGCCATAACGTCCTGGCCCGGTGTTCTATAAAACAGTTCCTCGCCGTCACTACGCCACATTGGTACCCAGCCGCCTCCCGACGAAATCTGCCACTTGCCTCCGGATCCGCCAAGCTCACGAACATAAACATCATTATTACTCGATTCGTTACTTTGATAAGCTATGTAGCGGCCATTGGGCGATAATTTGGACTTATTTTCGTTAGAAGGTGTAGAGGTGAGTTCTTCGTATTTACCGGAGCCATCTGCGCTCACCAACCAAATATCCCAGTCGGAGGAATTGAAACTTGCCACAATCGTTTTGCCGTCAGCTGACCAATCTGACGGACCGATGTTTCCTTTGGTGGTCAGGAGCTTTTTCGGTTCTCCGAGGCCATTGGCAAGCTTTGCAAATATTTCATACTTCCCATTTACGTTTGAGGCGTAGGCGATATGTGTGCCATCAGGGGACCAAATGGGCCAAATATCGTCCACATCGCCAAATGTTAACCGTGTAGGAACGTCTCTCAGCAGGTCATATACCCATATCGATCGCTTCTGTGTCTCGGCATTAATCAAACCATATGCCACTTTTTTGCCATCGGGGGATACGGAGATATCGGTATACGGGCCAGGTCGCCCAACGGTATCGATTGCCTGGCCTGTGCGGTCAAACCAGACCAAGAGATTCTTATCAGTTGAACCCACCGGCTTATATACGAGTGTGCCATTGTCCGAAACACTGAAATGCGCCATATGGTTTAGGGTCTGGACATTTTCCGCGATTGGAAAGGGCTCTCCCGACAATTCAAGTTTATCGGCATCGAATGGCTGTGCTATAATATTCCCGTCCTGAGCATGGAGAATGTATCCAGCGGGGCTGTATTCAATCCGGGTGCTTACTTTCATAAGATCCTTGTTGAGCGTACGGTCGAGTGAACCAACACAAAGCATAAAATTACTGCCGAGAAGAATGTTAGTGTCCACCTGAGCAATGTAGAGAAAGTGTTTGCCGTCGGGCAAAAAGAAGGGCCAGGCATGTATCAACTCAGAGCGATTTTTGCTGAATTCGGTCGCAAGTGTTGCGGTGCCGCCTGAGGCCGGCACCTGATAGATCGAATCACCCACATTGGCGTCAAATAATATAACTCCGCTCTTCCCCCAACAGCCATCAGCTCCATTTGACTCGCAGATAAGCTGAGCCATACCGCCCGAGGCGGGAATCTTTTTAAGTTGTGAGCCGGTAAAATAGGCAAGATATTTACTGTCAGGCGACCAAAATGGACGCAGGGCATCCGCTGTTCCGGCAAGGGGGTAGGCCTCGAGAGAATTCATTGGTCTGATCCAAATTTGACTCCCAGTCGAATCCGACTTAGTGAAGGCTAACATCTTGCCATCAGGAGAAATTTGCGGCCAGGTCATATTGACCCCCGAACCGGATGTTTCAATTGAAAAGCGACGTACAATTCTTTCTGGCTCCACCTGTGTAAAGTGCATGACCCCTAAAGCAATCGCCGCAATGCTTGCGACTGAGGCAACCAGCCATGCGAGGCGAAACCGAAATTTGCGGCGTCCTGCGACTTGAGCCGAGACACCGGCCTGCGAACCGGACTGAGCGATCCAGCGCAATTCATCGGCCATATCACGCGCTGACTGCCAACGATTATCAGGATCCTTTTGGAGGCATTTTCGCACAAGCCGATCAAGCCCCGGCGGCAGAAGCGGCGCGGCAATCGAGATCGGCTCGGGCTCACGATCCATAATCGCGGCAATGAGACTTGCCTGACTTTTTCCGGAAAATGCTCTCTTGCCGGTGGCCATTTCGTAAACTACTGCTCCGAATGCGAAGATGTCAGAGCGGGCATCGGTCTCTTTGGTCTCAAGCTGTTCGGGCGCCATGTATTGGAGTGTGCCGACAATAGCCCCTTCGCCGGTGAGCGGGGTCGTGCGTGTGATGCCTGATGTTCCGGTTATGACTCCTTCCTGCTGAAGTTTCGCAAGGCCGAAATCAAGAAGTTTTGCGCCAGATTTAGTCAGCATAATATTGGCTGGCTTGAGATCCCTATGTACCAGCCCCTGCCGGTGCGCTTTGTCGAGTGCGTCTGCTATCTGACTTGCGATTTGCAGAAGCTCCGGAAGCGCCATCGGCCCGGATTGAAGTTTTGCGGAGAGCGTCAATCCTTCAATGTATTCCATGACCAAATAGTCTATTCCGTTTTCATGGCCTGCATCGAAGAGGGTACAGATGTTGGGATGGTTCAGCGAAGAAATAGCCTTTGCTTCGCGCTCAAGTCTCATCCTCAAATCAGGATTATTGGCTACTCCCGGCGGAAGAACCTTAATGGCAACTATTCGGTCGAGCCGAGAATCTTTGGCTTTGTAGACTTCGCCCATGCCGCCAGCGCCGACTGGGGCAAGGATTTCATATCGCCCGAGTTTCAGGCCAATTTCAAGAGGCATAGGTAGTAGACTCCATATGTATGTGAAGAGGTAGGAACATAATGGATAAATATGTTGGTTTTTAACGGCCAATGCAACAGGGTTTCCATACCGTCAGGTCTCGATTCTGCCAGAGCATGGTGAAAACAGAAGTGTTACCTCAGAACAGAGGAGACTATCCAGAAATCAACGTGGCAAGCTTAGAATACTGGATATTATGATAAGTACCTTTGTGAAAGGGCAATTTATTGAAAGTGTTTCTCAAACCTCCCACTTTGGGGATTTTTGATTCTATCTTAGACAGATTATTCACAAGCTGAACTCCTTACTAAGCGAGCCGTTGCTTTCTTTGCAGGCGGCCAATTTGCGCCAGTTCGGCCTATCGACCACTCAGAGTTAGCCGAATGGTAATATGGTATGCGCTTCTGAGTCTAGAAACTCGTGGTAGGACTATGAAATGAGCTCGTTAAGCTTATTGAATCGATCAACACTGTAATTGCCATTATGAAATGGCAGTTTATTGTAGGTTCTTGTTAATCTTTGATCACCTGCAATTTCAGTTCTGATTACCGCGTCATTCTCTACTATCCGCAATTCCGAATAAAGCTTCCATTCGAGTAATTGTTTCTTATAGGAATCTTCGTCATTGGTTCTTCGATCTTCGTTGTTGAGAAAGCGATACTTAAGCTCGAAGTCGGGCGTTGCAATTGCGTTAATAATTCCTATAATATATTCCATCGTTAATTTTTCTCCAGACAAAAAATACCAGAACTCGGATGCCAGTAGAATTTCTTCCCTGTCGAGGAATTTTCTCATGTTAACATTTGAGCTCATAAATCTTGTTTTGTCATATCCAGTCATTGATTCTGCGCTGGTAGGATCAAATGGGAAGCCAATAAAAAATCTTACACGCTTACCGGGAAATTTCCTGAATAGAGCTGCTTTTCCTTCAAGGAGCTTTTGCTTTTCTCCGCGAATTTCACCAGAATTCGGCCTCACCGATTTTAACTCAATCGCAGTGACAGATTTATCATCCTCAATGAAAATGTCAGCAGAAAAATCAATGGCATTGACCGATTCGGAAAGGTCATTTATAAAAAGTAGTTCATCCTCTCTCTTAAAATCTGGCGTCACTCGGGTGTTACTTAAATCAGTTATAAGAGTATTGATGACATCTTTTTGAACTTTTCCGATCTGCAAATTGCCTGATTTCTTCGAAGTATATTCCCTCTTTTCACCGTCACAAAGGATGTGTGAGACCCTTTCGAAGAAGGTCTGTCCTAGCGTCGTGTTCAGACCCTGTAGCCAACTGCTCATACTAATAAAGAATGGAATATCACAGACTTTGTCTTTGAATTTGTTTTCAAATGCCCGAATAAACGCTTCGTGAAAAGGCGCA
Source organism: Candidatus Zixiibacteriota bacterium (assembly GCA_034439475.1). Classification (NCBI taxonomy): domain Bacteria; kingdom Pseudomonadati; phylum Candidatus Zixiibacteriota; species Candidatus Zixiibacteriota bacterium. The sequence continues at coordinate 3,364 of JAWXAN010000011.1, read as the reverse complement.
TTTCTATTGCTTAATGCGTCTTCAGGGAAATCTTCAAAACGAGAAAAGAGGACTCGAATAACCTCAAGTGCTATTAGTTCTTCCTTATCTTTCGGGAGAGACATCTTCGTTCTTCTTTAGATGAAAAATAGTTTCAGAATACGCTCCCTTATCCTTTTCTGTTCGATTCAAAACAGGTCGCTTATACTGATTAACAATCTTCATACCGGAATTTTCAGCAATGGTCGGATACATATTATATTTATCGTTCGCTACAAGAAAAATTTCGTAATCGTCGACCAGAAAGTTTTTGCAGTTATTAAGTACATCGGAAATTCCTTGGACATAACTTTGCTTTGCTTCTCTTCCCTGTCCCCGATAAAGAGGTCCAATCTCCAGCTCATCGCGGCGTTCAAGACCAAAGAGATCATAGGCGTAAGAGTGTTGCTCATGGTAGTCTATTAGTCCAACATATGGCGGACTGGAGAATATTCCTTTGATTTTTTGTTTCTTCGCCAACTTACCAAGAACAGGATAGCACTTGCTCAACTCCCCAAAAATGTCAACAGTACGGCTGTCCTCAGTTAAGCATTTCTGATAGGTATTTGTCCTGAGTGCGCCAAACTGAGTGAGCCGTTTGACCGTATCCTTTGAATATGTCTCCCACCATTTAAGAATAGAAAATAGCGGCTTACAAATTTTCCCGTGCTTCCCACAGTAATATGTGGTGCTAATTGGTTCAATCAAGGTGGCGAGATCGGCATGCGTGGTGGCTCGACAGGACCTGATTGTTCTGCTAAGGATGACACTTATTATATCGCGAGTACCCGGGTTCTTAATTCTTTTTATCTCGCGATGAACAAAATCGATTTCATCTCGGACATTTTGGGAATACCACTTGTCGAGAAATGACTTGGAGTCTCTTTGGTGCAATTTTATGCCAAAGGATTTTAAAAGACCAAGATAGACAGGAAGGAACTCTTTCTCCTTTTGGGTACCAAATGGAAATTCATCAATTTCTTTTCGCTTAACTTTATATTTATAGTCAGGCACAGGAAAAAACTTATTATTGAATTCATAAAGGGCCTGTAGGAGCGTACTTTCAAACTCAACAGTTGTTGAGTCCTGCAGAAATCTCTTTAGCTTTATTGTAATACGATTAATCTCAGTTTGTAGTTCAACAAGATCATGCTTCTCGATCTTACAATTCCCTATAAGAGCATTGAAAGTTGAGATGTCTATACCAATAGCGTGCATCCCCAGTTCACAAGATTGGATCATGGTTGTTCCGCTACCCGAGAACGGATCGAGAATTATATCACCCCTTTTGAAATAAACCTCTTTCTTGAACTTATCGGTATGATCGTCAAGAAAGTATTCGACAAGTTGGGGGATAAATTTCCCCTTATAGGGATGAAGTCTATGGACGTGCTTTGTGGTCTCAGCTTCCTTATACTGCTCAAAAGAAAGCGCCCAGTTCAAATCATCCCCGAGTTTGTCTTTCCAAGAATCGACTCGGTCGGAGCGGAATGATTTGTAATACTCTTCTAACTCTCGTTTAGAAATCAGAGTGTTTCCATTTATGCCCATTTTTTTAATCAGTCCATATTGAATGAGATACGAGATATTAGAAGACGTGACATTCTTTTTTAAGTGCTCTTTGGCCCACTCGCTCGCCTCTTTGACTGTAAGTAAGCCATCGCTTTCGGAAATTCTATTGTTCGTCTGCATGGTCATCTGTAATTCCTTGAAAAGAATCTACTAAACTGTCAAGCACTTACAAAACACTTTATTCAATAGCTTGTTCACATTCTGATATCCCCCCACTTGACCTTTAACTCCTTATCCTATATCATCCTACCACACACGCGAAAGTGGCGGAATTGGCAGACGCGCTGGACTTAGGATCCAGTTCCGTAAGGAGTGGGGGTTCGAGTCCCCCCTTTCGCATATAAACTAAAACAAGTTGCGCAGGCGACTTTAGATTGCGGCCAAAAAGTGCGGCCCGGGAGCCCAAAAGTGTTCATTGCTCACAAGGCTCCCTTTGCCGTATATTCACACTCCGATTACCATACAAAAATGTATGGGGCAAGAACGAGTGTGAACCGGCTGCTACGAGTCGAGTAAAAATTTGATATGAAAAGCAGGTGCCAGATACTATGAAAGTTGAGATAAAACAGTCCGACGGCCTCAAACGTGAGCTTGCCGTGGCAATTCCCGCTGAAACGGTCAACTCCAGTATGGAGAAGAAATTCGGCGAAGTGCGCCATGCTGTCACCTTGAAAGGTTTCCGCAAAGGAAAAGCCCCGATGGAAATGATAAAAACGATTTATGCCGAGCAGGTCAAAGCGGATGTAGTCGACGAGCTTATCAAATCGACCTATCCGGTTGCGGTCAAAGAGAAAACGCTCAATGTGGCATCGTATCCGAAACTCACCGACATCAAATTCTCCGATGACGGCGGTTTTAATTACACTGCAGAAGTTGAGGTTTTTCCGGAAATAGATAAAGTCAAATTTGATGGTCTCTCGGTGCAGGGAATGAATGTCGATGCCACAGATGCCGAAGTCGAAGAAGCAACAGAAGGACTACGCAAGCGGTTATCCGAATTTCGCATCCTCGACCGCGAGGCGCGGATCGAAGATGTCGTGGTCGTCGACTTGAAGAAAATCTACGACCCTAAAATGGCCCTTGAAGCGACCAGTTTCCCCAAGTCGGAAATTGACCTCGCCAATCCGGTGACAGTCAAAGAGTTCAGAGAGCAGATTCCAGGCATGAAAGCAGGCGATGAAAAAGAGATTACTGTCCGTTATGATGATGCTTTTCCCGATCCGAGTTTTGCCGGGGCGGAAATAAAATACCTCTGCAAACTCAAAGAGGTAAAAGAGCGAATCATGCCCGAGATAAACGATGCCTTTGCAAAGAGTAGCGGCATAGCCGAAACCGCGCTTGAAATGAAACTCAAAATTCGCACTGATATCAAGGCTCATAAAGGGGATTCACTGAATCGGGCCTACAAGAGAGACATTGTGCGCCAGATTTGTGAAAAAAATGATATTCCTATCCCCGAAGGGTTAGTCCATGACTACCTCGATTCGGTTATAGAAGATATGAAAAAGCGTGAAGGCAAAGTCGATGAAGCTCAAATCCGTAAAGATTACCATGAGATGGCAATTAATACGCTTCGCTGGGATATTTTATGGAATCAACTGGCCGAGCAAGAAAAGATTGAAGTTTTGCCCTCGGATACCGAAAATTGGATTAGCGGGTTTGCGGCGCGTAATGGGATGACAGCCGAACAGGCGAGCGAGGCGCTCAATCGATCCGGAAAGACAAAAGGATTGCGTGAATCGATGCGCGAAGAGAAAACATTGGATTTTCTTGT
>JAWXAN010000010.1 GCA_034439475.1 Candidatus Zixiibacteriota bacterium | reverse complement strand
GGACTCAGTCATCTTAGGTGAAATACCAAGTATAACAAGAAGATATCAGAAATTTACCAACACTTTTTGGCTATTATGCCCGCAATGACGAGTTGTGAGATGTCTGTTATAGTATTTTGTACCACACTGCTTGCGGTGTGATCTTTTCAATGGAGAGAAGATGGACCCCAGCTTTCCCGCCGCAGCGGGCAGGCGCTGGGGTGACATTACATCGGTAAGGTTATATTTGTCAGCCCTTCAGAAACTGACCGCTTTTGGCTAAGGCGGTTTGCTGTTCGATGAGTTTATCGGCCATCCCAAAACGCGGGCGGACAAACTGAAAGACCACAAACGAAAACACGACAAGCATCACCGCTTCGTTGAAGCGTCCAGTCAGCATGAAATAGACAAGGCCGTATACTGAGATCGATGCAATAATCAGAAAGACCGGACGCAACGCGCGCAGCAAACCGTCGCCGATGTCATCTCCCAAAGTTTCCAAACTTTTCACCATCGGTTTTTTGAAAAGCGAAGCCCTTAACCAGAGGGCAGCCCCGGTTTCGGCTAGCGCAAGCGCGACAAAGATATAAAAAAGCATATTGGCCGAATCGCCGACTTTGTTCTCCACTGTCCCTTTAGTGTTGAGATAATAACAAATGAAGAGGAAGACCATCGGCAGGAGAATATTGTTGACCAGCCCGAAATAGAGCGGTTTGACGATGATCTTGTTGATGTCATACGAATCAAGCTGCGTGTCGGGAATCATGATAGTGTGGTCCGCGCCTCAATGTTTGTCATCAATTAACCCTTTCGCTTTTGTCCCGAATCTGCCTGAAAAACAGTTTCATGATATCTGCCGATTCGCTCTCACGAACGCCCGAGACTATTTCGCACTGATGGTTTAATTTTCGCTCAGTCGGAATGGAGAGAATCGACCCGCAGCCGCCGAATTTGGGATCTTTGGCGCCATAGACAATTGTTTTGATGCGCGAAAGCACCGCCGCGCTTGCGCACATAACACATGGCTCGATAGTCGAAATCATTACACAATTCTCAAGCCGCCAATCGCCAAAATGTTCAAAGGCCGCGCTGAGGGCGATAATTTCAGCATGGGCGGTAGCGTCATGGAGCGATTCGGTGAGATTATGTCCGCGCCCGACAATTTTATTTTCAAAAACAATCACCGCCCCGATCGGGACTTCCCCTTTTTCAAAGGCAAGCTCGGCTTCGCGCAAGGCGAGCTCCATGAAGTCATCGTAACTCTTGGTATCCACAGATCAAATATAGAAAAGTACTTGCCAGCCAGACAACAGCTAATCTTGGGAGATTTCCGGTGTAAATTCCCCTTCAATCGTTGCAATGAATGGTGATATGCCGTATACTCTGGCCAAATTAGTAAGGAGCGAAAGATATGGCGCATCCGTGGCATGATGTCGAACCGTGCAGAAAAGACTCTGAAAGCGTGTTCGGTATCGTCGAAATCCCAAAAGGGAGCAAAAACAAATACGAACTCGACAAGCGGACTGGTCTGCTTATGACCGACCGCGTTCTCTATAGCTCGGTGCATTATCCGGCCAATTACGGTTTTATTCCGCAGACGTATTGCGATGACAATGACCCGCTTGATATTCTGGTGCTGTGCCAGGAAGAGATCGCGCCGCTGTGCATTGTCGAATGCAAAGCGGTCGGAATGATGTCGATGCGGGATGAAAAAGGGCGCGATGATAAAATCATCTCGGTTCATGCCAATGACCCGGCTTACAACGGCTACGATGACATTTCCGCGCTTCCGCGTCATATCATAAAAGAGCTGCAGCGTTTTTTTGAAGATTATAAGATTCTTGAGAATAAAGAAGTAGTGGTTGAAAATTTCCGCGGACGGATCGATGCCGTGCATGCCATCCATGCCGCGATTGCCCTCTACCATGAAATGCTTCCACAGTTAATAAAAAAATACGCCTGATTGCGATTGGTCTTGTATGGCTGAACCTGTCTACCCAACGCTGCCATCGCTTGTTGGCGATGAAATATATCTGCGAATTGTAACTCCTGACGATATCGCCCAGACTCACCACTGGCTGATACAATCTGATCCGCATTTGCAAACATGTGAGCCGTTTGTTATGATGACGGCATCTGAGGCCGCCGAGATATACCGCAAGAAAGAGCGCACAGTGGAGACTGTCTCATATATTACAATCCGCAAAAAGGATAACACACCGATCGCGCGGATTCGATATTTCAATTACAATCCGATGAACCGCTCGGCTGAGATAGGCTATCTGGTTGATCCTGACCAGCGAAGAAAAGGATACGCGCGAGAATCAATATTGGTATTGTGCCGGTATCTATTCAGAAATCTTGGATTGCACAAAGTCCACGCCCAGACGGCATCTGTAAATATTCCATCAGTTCAGCTATTGGAGTCATGCGGCTTCAAACGCGACGGCGTGCTCCGCGCGCACCATTTTTACAACGGTGAATTCCATGATGATTTTATTTATTCGATATTAGCCTTTGAATTGGGACGGTAGGCATTGTCAATGCAGGCGGCGATGTTTGAGCGCGTGTCCGCTTCGGCCCGGCGGGTCTTTCTCATTGTTTGGAAAGACCGTCAGGTCATCCGCCGCGGGCGGACTTCGGAAGCCTCAGCACCACTGCCTATGTAAGTCGGCAAGACCTGACGGAACAGGGGAAGATCACACCGCAAGCCGATGGCGGAGCGAGGTACCCGATATATAAGCAGACATTCCCATTACGTCGTTATGAGGAGTCCCGCTTTCTCAAGCGGAACGACCCTCCACGGCGGGTCCGCCGCGGCGGACGGCAATCTCAGTTCATCCTGCTCAGGTGTGGGGCAGAGACGCCCCGCACGAAGATCAATACAGGATTCTCTGGCTCCGTCACTGTGGTCTCACACAGAGATTACTGATTTTGATTTGGTTCCGACGTCGGCGCCGAAGCAGATTGGCCGGCGGACTCTTCGACATCAGTCGGGTGACCCTGACGAAGCTTATAAATTGTCGTATTGAGAATACTCAGTTCCGAGCGGGCCTTCTGCGCAAAATCATTTTCCGACGACGCATACAGCACCGAGCGGCTGACATTGATGATGGCCGTTTTGCGGAAACCATCGGTTCCGAGTATGGCGGCCTCTTCGAGCGATCCGCCTTGGGCGCCAACACCCGGGATCAAGAGCGGCATATCGCCTGCGATAGTTCGAATCTGGCGGAGCTGGTCAGGGTGTGTCGCACCCACCACAAGTCCGCAATTTTGGTCTTTATTCCAGTATGACATTTTTTCGGCGACAACCTGATAGAGCGGTTTGCCGTCCACATTCAACTGCTGAAAGTCATTCGAGCCTGGATTGCTGGTCAGACAAAGAACGAATGCGCCTTTATCTTTGTATTCCAAAAATGGGCGCATCGAATCATAGCCCATGTATGGGTTGATGGTCACCCAGTGTCCTTTGAGATAATTAAATAAAAACTCAGCGTAATGGGCGGCGGTGTTGCCGATATCTCCGCGTTTAGCATCAAGAATAACCGGGATTTCCGGAGGGATGCGTTCGACTATCAGGCGAAGCAATGACAGTCCTTCGGAACCATGGTGTTCAAAAAACGCAAGGTTCGGTTTATAGGCGCATACAAGATCGGCTGTGGCATCGATAATCCGGTGGGCAAACTCGAACATCCCTTTAATCGATGCCCCGTAATCTCCGGGCATGAGTTTAGCATCCAAATCGAGTCCAAGACAGATCATCGATCTGTTTTTTTGCTGTATTCGTTGAAGGTCTTTAACTACGCTCATTATTTATCACCTGTTTATTTATTGGCACTATCGTTAATATTTTTCAACTTTGCCGATAAGATCGTTCAAAGTCCCCAATTTTCGTTTTTTCATATAGGCTGTAAGCTCCCTGAGAATAGTGACTGGCCCGTCCGGCTCGACAAAAAGCGCAGTACCGACCTGGACCGCGCTTGCGCCGCACAAGAGAAACTCTATAACATCATTGGCATTCGTTATACCGCCGATTCCGATAATGGGAAGCTTGCATTTGCGGTAGACGGCATCGACCATCGCCAACGCGATCGGTTTAATCGCCGGGCCTGTTAACCCGCCTCGATTGAAGGTTAGTCTCGGCTTCCAGGTATTAATATCAATGGAGGTACCAACCAGTGAATTGATAATGGAGAGAATATCCGCGCCGCCTTGTTCGGCAGCAAGCGCGATCTGGCTGATACTGGTGACATTCGGTGTGAGTTTGGCAATGACCGGCCGTCGGAAAACTTTTTTGACCTCAGCGACTGTTCTTTCGGTCATTTTTGGGTCAGCGCCGAATTCCATGCCGCCCTCGTTCACATTCGGACAGCCGAGATTCAGTTCAACCATGTGGACTGATTCAAAGTCATTGAGTCGCGCACAAAGGTCGACGTATTCCTGAACTGTCGCACCGCCGACATTGACGATTGTCTTCGTTTTCTGTTTCTGTAAAAAGGGGATTTTGTCGGTGATGAAGGCATCGATACCAACATTGGCCAGACCAATGGCATTGAGCATTCCGCTCGGGGTTTCTGCCGTGCGGGGTGTCGGATGACCGAGGCGAGGAAGAGGCGTGATTGTTTTTGTGACCAGCGCGCCCAACTTTGACAGGGGGAATACGCGAGCGAGTTCTTCGCCGTATCCGCAGCAACCGGATGCAGTCATGATTGGATTTGTGAATTCGACTCCGGCAAGGGTAATGCGCAGGTCAGGGGTCACAGAAGCACCTGGCCAATCTCAAAGACTGGGCCATCGACACAAACCCGGGCATGGCCGCCACCGCGAAGCGGCACAACACAGCCGAGACAGACGCCGAATCCGCATGGCATCGGGGCTTCGAGAGAAAGTTGGCCGGGAATTGTGTGAGTAAGTCCAAGGGTATCTGTGGCTTTCAGCATTGCTTCAGGACCGCAGCCGTAGATGCGATAATTCTGCGTCCCCTTGTGTCGACTCAAAAATCTGGCTACCGAATCGGTCACAAATCCTTCCTCACCGAATGAACCATCATCAGTGACCGGATGAAAATTGACTCCAAGTTTTCGGAGCCGGCTCCGCTCGACAATATCTGCGGAACTTCGACCGCCGTAGAAGAACTCGATCAATTTAGGATTGTGGCCGCGTTTTATCATATCTTTGGCCAAAAAGAGAAGCGGGGGAAAGCCGATTCCCCCGGCAATCATGATTGCTGTCTCATTTTTCCTGGGTAATGTGAAAGGAACGCCGAGCGGGCCGAGTATGTTGACCGATTCATTGACATGATGGGTGGCCAGCAGACTTGTTCCATGCCCGAAAATCTTGAAGATAATCTCTACTTCCTTCTTTTTGAGGTCGACAGATGCAATGGACATCGGACGACGGAAGTAGATATCGCGAGTGGGCAGTTGTAAATGGATAAATTGACCGGGCCGACAATCCGCTATACGGGGATACGGCCCGAATGTGTAGGAATAGTAGGTATTCTTTAAGTCTCGGCTTTTTACCAGCGGCGTGCTTTCGCACGTCAGTTTACTCATTTAAGAAAATCCGGCCTCTTTACTCGGTACTCATAGACAAACCAATGCCCCAGATCGTCACTCGACTTGGGTACGCTCACACTGAATACCTGCTGTGAGACCTTTACCGGGTCAAATGTCATTGACGCCACAGTTATCGAAGCGCGGTCGTTGAGTTCATCATTTATCGTAGGCACTTTGAGGATATGATTGAGAACTTTTCCGGTAAAATCAAGTAGAACCTGAAAATAAAGTCTAAACTCATCCTGTTGAATACTATAGGCATCAGCCGGAAATTCGAAAGCCTTGTCAATCTTAACAGGCTGTGAATTGAGAAGGATAATTGTGTCCTTGTCCGGGCTGATATAAATGTTCACAAACTGCTGTTCCCCATAATCAAGAACTTCGTCATCACGATCCCTATCCGTGAAAATGCTGTCTTCCGGAGGCAGATCTACGCCGTCAGTCCGCAGTGTATCAGCGGGCGATTGACGGTCATCATTGTTGCGGTCAGCTATCGGGCGATCTCGCCCAGCAGAACGGCCCAACCCTCCCATCCAGCGTTGAACATCAAGCGCCATGGGACTCCGTGGAAACGAGTCTAAAAATTCTTGATAGGCAAATACGAGCGAAGAATCGCCTGGATGTTCATACTGCTCGGTAAGCCAGATGAGATTAAAGCGAGCTTGAGTCGCATGTTTCGAGTCAGGGAATCTCTCGATAACCTGACCATAATACGCTCTGGCTGAATCCAGATTGAAATCGTCTACAATAAAATACTCCGCTTTTAGAATATAATGCGATGCATAACCCGTGTCGGCGGGACTTCCGAGAAGGTTGAGCAACTCAAGGGCATAGGGGGCATCATCCGACCGGGGGTATGTCGCAAGCATAAGTCGGAGCACAGAATCCGAGCTTGTGGTATCAAGTGTGTGATCACGGTACATTTGGGCGAGACTTATCATCGCCGCCGGCGCGCTTTCCGAGGTCGGGAACGAATCAATGAGATAGCGAAGTTCGGCCATTGCCGAATCCGGCTTGTTTAGCTGAAACCAAAACAGCTCGGCCAGGAGAAACTGCGTCTGTGCCACTTCATTGATGGCTTCCTCAGTAGCGCTTGTATCCAAAGTCCTTGCCTTGGAGTATCGTTCGAGTTTTCCGATATCAGATGAATGTTGGAGCGCCGCTCTGCCTGGTTCCGAAGATGCTTGAGCCTTGACTGCTTTATCGTAATACTCTTTTGCATCTGTAAGTTTGTCATAGTCGTATTGATATGTCAGACCGAGGCGGTAGTATGCTTCGGCAAGAGCGAGTGGGTTCTCTGATTTCTCCACTACTGTCTGATATGTCGCCTCGGCCAGTTCAAGGTCTTCTTCGATTTCGTACCCCTCGGCAACTTTCAACTGTAAATAGCTGAGTGAATCAAAATAGAGCTGGTTGTCCATTAGTTTGGAGAGATACGCTTGTCCGTCTTTCACACGCTGGAGACGGTAGGCGCATTCTGCGGCATTAAAGAGCGCAAAATATTCCATATCTTTATCTGGAGTCATTCCAAGAAGCTGAATGCATGCTTTCAGGCCATCGTTGAAGCGATAGGTACTGATATAACCTTCGGCAATCATTTTTTGGGCAAGCCGCTTCTGTCCCTCGCTTCCCAATGAATCGCGGACCGCAAGAAGATAGCTTTGTGCATCCTCAAAGTTCTTTTCTTCGAAATAATATTCGCTTAGGGCCATCGCGGCCTCGGCTTTGTAGTCTCTGTCAGATTCTGAATCAAAGATAGCGCCAAACAGCGCCATAGCATCGCCTATGTCGCCGAGTTCCAGCTTTGATTTGGCCAAATAAAGTTCGGATTCGCGGATACGATCATTCTCAGGGTAATTGGCAATGAGCTCACTGAACCGCCGCTCCGCTTTGGCATACTGCTTTGAATGAAAATATGACGCTGCCAAAATATACAGCGCGTCATCATAGTATTTTGAGCCAGTATGGTTCTCGATAACTTTTAGGGACTTTTCAATTGCGATTTTGTAATCATTTTGTCCAGAAAGTCCCGCGACACTTTTCTTTCGCGACTTCTCAGCGGAGCCGAACGACTTTTTTGCATTGAAAAAAGTGTTAAAATAGACTCCACAGCCGCCTAAGAGCAGTAGTAGAAGTGAAATGAGGGCTATGACAACAATTTGCCTGCTTCCATGATGCCGATGGTGTGGGCACCGAGAAACTGCACAAGGTTGATCTTTGGCCGGATTGGGGTCTAAGGCAGAATGTTTTTCTAAGTCCATGAGGGTTCCTGAGCTAACAACGCTACCAACTCTGGCAATAGTTCCCCCGATTTTGAAGCAAATCGAAAATCGGCAAGCTTCGAAATGGCCGTCTCTTCAGGGTTTATCTCTACAATTATCGCCCCATGCTGTTTTGCTACCAAAGCGAGAGATGCTGCCGGGTGGACTAACGCCGATGTCCCAATAGTGAAGAAGATGTCTGATTGACTAGCCTTTTCGAAGGCGTTCTCAACTACATGCTCTGGCAGAAATTCTCCGAACCAAACAACATCGGGGCGTATCATCCCTCCGCATTTGCATTGTGGAATATGCGAAGGGTCAACACTGTAATCTATATTGATTGGTATGGGACAGAGCACACATTTATTCCGGCTGATATTGCCATGCAGTTCAAGCACATCGGAAGATCCGGCTGACTGATGTAGGCCGTCAACGTTTTGTGTTATCAATGTGAACCGAGTAAAATGTTCAGCCAGAGCGACGAATGCGTAATGGCCGGGATTTGGAGTGATTCTGGCGACAAGTTCTCTCCGCCAGTTGTACCATTCCCAGACAATTTTTGGGTTTGCAGTAAAGGCCTCGATTGTTGCAAGCTCTTCGGGTTTGAACTTTCCCCACAGCCCTTGGCTGCCTCTAAATGTGGGGACGCCCGATTCGGCTGAGATCCCAGCTCCTGTAAGGACTACCGCATTTCGGCAACGGGGGATAATTCCGGCTAATTCCTGCAACATTACAAAATGATACGTTTAAGCCGCTAAAATGACAAAGTAATTATTACCAATCCTGCTTCTGGCCTGTCATATACCGTTTTCAGGCGGAAAACTACCCCTTAGTGGCTTTCAACCGCTTCGAGTTTGATGGAATTTGACAATAATTTCTTGAGGTCACCAGCTTGGAGGCTCAGTTCAAACCGTATAGGCCGGTGGGAGAGCCGCAGACTATATAATGCAAGGATAGTCGTGCCCTGATAGACTCTCTCAAATCCGCTTTCAGAGAGTGAAACTGTGAAAATTGGGGTATGCCAGATTTCAGCGGGCACATCCGAAGCCAATCGTGCGCCAAGTCCCAGATATTCATCCGCCATGGTTACCGATTGACATTCGCGGTAGCGTCCGATCGAATCCAGGAATGAATTTTCAGGTCTCTTGCCGTCGATGAGCATATATCGGTCGTCGGCATGGCCGGCTTGAAATGTAAAATTATTTTCTACCACAAAAATGGTGTCTATCCCCTCGGATTGTGGAGCGCATAATTCATAGGAAACCTTTATGACATCACTATCAGGATTGAACGAGTAATTTTTTGAAACGCTTACTGGAGTCACCCCGGCAGATCTCCAAAGATTTCCATGGCGCTGTAGCGAGACCAGCCCTAAGTCCTGATTAACCGAAACCGTGTACGGCTCGTTAACAAAATCCCCTTCTTCGCCGAAACGGGACGAACCGAACTTTTCAAGGGTCACATCGCCGTGAAAGAAATGGTCGATAAAGCATCGCTTTTGATACCAATCCTCGGCAAGGAAATTAGAAAGCCCCTCTTCTTTAGAGAGGACTATGTCATGGATCGAAGCTGTGTCAGTTCCACTTGGGGTTTCATCGGCCTTATCAAGTTTTGCGTGATATCCCTCGCGTCGCCGGGTGAGCGTGTCAGTCAGATTGAAAGCATGGCGGTTGAGGGCAAGGTGGATCAGTGACCCGCCGCGATTCGGCTTGATGACTGCGCTAAAATCTTCTGTTTCTGCTAAAATTTCGTCATGACCATCACAATCATAGTCTACTTGCTGAATCTGCAGGCCGGTCTCGCCATTCATTTTTCTGAGCAGGGCATTGGCTTCGATCATCGCTGAATAGTTGGCCTTACGTAAATGCGGTAGATATAAGCCCCCGAAGATGCCATGCCAGTAGGGGCAGTTGCACTGCGAGGCATAGAGCTTTTCACGCGCCTGTTGGAAAGCCTGAGTCTTGACTTTCTTCGGATTTGCTTGCGCGACCTGTTCGAGTTTGTCCGAGACCGCGAGCATTGATTTGTGCATCAAATTTGACTCTTCGTACTTGGCCAGAAAGCCGCGCCAGTGTCCGCCCCGGACAAATCGCCCAAAGCGTTCCTTGCGGCCATTTTCTTTGAGCCAATACTCAAAGGCGCCGTATTCGAGAAATGCGTTTGTTGGCAATGACCAATGAAGCATCTCTTCGTATGAAGCCGAAGGCAGATACGCCCGTCCGGCCGGTTCCATTGCGGCGGCTTCAGAAAGCGGTACCATTTTCAACCAGTCAGAATTACGGTGCATTGCATCGAAAAATTTCTCGAGCCAGCCATCGGTGTAACAGTGCTTGTGTGTGTTCGGCCAGACGCCAAACTTTTCGCCGTCATCGGCATAGACTGCCAACCCGTCAGGATTTTCGCCTGCCTGTCGTTTGAGTTCTTCGATGATCTCCTCAACTGTACCAAACGGAATCAGGTATCTGAGCTTCTTTTGTATCGGAAGCAAAGTTACTGTGTGGCCAGCTTCTTCTGTGATAAACGGCCCACGGAGTTGTCTTGGATCAAGCCCGGCATAGATAAAATGCGTGTCATCGATAGGAAGAAAGCGGATATTCGACTTTGACAGTAATTTCGGCAGGTGAGGCTCCCATATACGTTCAGTCAGCCACAAGCCTTCCGTCTTTACTCCAAAGTTTTCCTTCAGATACTGTGTGAGCATTTCGATCTGCCCAAGCGCATCGCGCTCGGGAATCGAAGTCAGAACCGGTTCGAAGAAACCGCCGGTCATGAGTTCAACCTGGCCTATCCGGATAAGGTCGCACACCAATTCAAAATATTCAGGATGGTGCTTTTTCTGCCAATCCCACAAAATGCCGGATTGATGCAGTGATAATGAGACCTGGTCAAAACCTTTGAGCAGTTTCAGAAATGGTGCATAAGCATCGGTGTGCGCCTGCTCGAATACTGAATCAAAATTTCCGACCGGTTGGTGGTTATGTATCCCGAATGCCAGTTTGAATATCGCCATGCTTAAAAAATCTCAACTTTCAAATTAATGTACTTTCGCGGATTAGCTTTTATATCAGCAATGAGGTCATCGACGCTCGATGTGACTCCGCGAAGGTCATCATATAGCCGACGATCGTGTAATAGAAGATGCGCGGTTCCTTCGCCATTATCAAGGGCATCGGCGAATTTTCTGGCCGAAACCGACAATGTGTCCAATTGCGAAACAAACCGCTCCATCTGTATCCCTATGCGATCCATACGTATCGACGATGAATCAATCATGAGAGCGCCCTTTTTCAACAGAGTATTGATATTCCGCGAGGCGTCATAAAACCCTTGTACAGTCTGGTCGAACTTGGCATCGTTATTCTCCATGAAATCTGCAAGCGAGCCGGACAACCGCTCGAAATTATTGACTGTGTTGTTAAATTTCTCAAGCGAGGAATCCGAGACGAGTGTCCGTTTGAGGGTGAAGACAATCTGACGCACCTCGACTATCATATCTCCCATTAGACCCATCAATTCAGGTAGCCCGCTCTCATACTCACCTTGGACCGACTGAGTTCTGTCAAGCAAGTCGGTCTCTTTACCAGGGTAGATGGCGATAAAGCGCTCGCCCATGACGCCAAGACTTTTAATGGTAAAGGTCGCATCCTTTCTTAACACTACATCCTTGAATATCATCAGTTCGACTTCGACTCCGTGATCGGTCAAAGTCAAATTGGTAACATTCCCCCTGCGAACACCGGAGACAGTCACATTGTCCCCGATTGCCAGCGATCCAACATCGTCATAGACCACCGTTATCGGCTCGGCATTCCGCTCCAGCCTATAACCCTGAAGCCAATAGAGTGAACCGCCAAGGACCACTAATGCGACCAGCATTACGACGCCGACGCGAAATTCAATGTGTTTACGGGTGCTCATAAAGTCTACTCAACAATATCGGTAAGTAGCTGTCATTCTTTATTTTACTGGGCTCGGATCAGAGTGATTCAGCAATTGACAGATAGTTGTCATATCTGAATTGAGCGATATCCCCTCGAGCCAAAGCCGATTTAACGGCACAATTCGGCTCATGGGTATGACTGCAGGTGCTGAATTTGCACTCCGCGGCGTATCGAACGAATTCAGGATAGTAATGCGGTAAATCCTCTTTATCCACTTCCCACAGTCCCATCACTTTCAATCCCGGAGAGTCCACGATAAAACCTCCAAGTGGCAGTTCATACATCTCGATTGTGGTTGTCGTATGCTTGCCTCGATTGGAAAAATCAGAAACTTCGTTGGTTTTAATGCCCAATCCCGGAATCAGCGCGTTCAGCAAAGTCGATTTCCCGACGCCCGAATGTCCAACAAACAATGTCCGGTGGTCTGCCAGTAGTGATTGAATTTCTGATACTCCCTCGCCAGTCTTCACCGATGTCCACACCACGGCAAATCCAATCTGCCGGTAGCTGGTGGTTATACGTTCAAGGTCATCCGGTCGCTCCAAATCGATTTTGTTGATAACAATGATAGGCGTCATATTCCCCATCTGTGCGGCGATAAGAAAACGTTCGATAAGACCGATCTTGAGCGGCGGAGAATAGACCGAAACGACAATCGCCAATTGATCGAGATTGGCCGCGATAACCTGCTTTATTTCGCGAAGTCCTGTAGTTGGGCGGAAAAACGATGACCGCCGCGGAAGGACTTCTTCGATTGCGCCGAAACCATCGGGCAGGAGTGTCATGAGAACATCATCGCCGACCGCGACGGGTGTGGTGTTATCCGATGCGTCTTTGACTTTGCGGCGTATTTCGCATGAGACCGCGCGCTGATCATCGGTTCGCACATCAAAGAGCCGTCCTTTGGTGGCGGTAACCACCCCTTTTACAAAATCACTCATGGACGGAAGGTAGTATGAAAGGGAGGGGGAGGGAAAGAGGAAAGAAT
>JAWXAN010000009.1 GCA_034439475.1 Candidatus Zixiibacteriota bacterium | reverse complement strand
TCTTTTTTTCGTCTTGTAGCGATGAACTCCCGCGGTTCAGCGATTCTTTTGTTCTCTGTCTTTCCCGCGGACGCGGGAACCCAGTATGAAGTGGTGTCGCGCGCCATTCGCCCGACACTATGATTAAACTGTCAGGCGGGGGCGCCTGACAGCACATCAATCTTCGTGCGGGACGTCTCTGTCGCGCACCGTAGAGAAAAGGAACGTAAGATTGCCGCGTCGCCCCTCTAAGAATCGGGGCCCGCAACGACATGCTGGGGACTTTGGCTTTGATTCTTCGTGCGGGACGTCGCGGCGGACGGTGTGATCTTACAGATGGTGCGGGGCAGAGACGCCCCGAACGAAAGAAGAAAACGTCAGTCCGCCGCGGCGGGACTGACCTACGAATATCGGAGAACCCCTCACAGCGGGCAGGCATGAGATTGGCGCCTCGATTCGTGTACCACACCCTTCGCGCCGACAGCCTTGAAAGTCCAGTTCCGACCCCCTCCAAAAAAGAATCCGTTGCATGCGGATATAGAAATCGGTATTGTTTATGTACCCAATATGAATAAGAATACCGTATATTCCTTTTTTTAGAATAATAGTGTGTTAACTCCCCATATCACGGAGCCAAAAAAACATGTCTGATTACCTAAATTCATTCCTTGCCGAGGCCCGCACCAAAAACCAACAACAGCCTGAGTTTATACAAGCTGTCGAGGAAGCCGCGGAATCATTGATACCCATTGTGGAAAATAATGCGCGATATCGAAAAGCCAAAATTCTTGAGCGTATGGTCGAACCGGAAAGGGTCATCACCTTCCGCGTGACCTGGGTCGATGACAAAGGGGATGTGCAGGTCCAGCGCGGCTATCGCATCCAGATGAACAGCGCCATCGGGCCATATAAAGGCGGACTGCGGTTTCACCCGACAGTCGACATGGGCATCCTCAAATTCCTCGCTTTCGAGCAGGTCTTCAAAAACAGCCTGACCACTCTTCCTATGGGCGGCGGCAAAGGCGGCTCTGATTTTGACCCAAAGGGGAAAAGCGACAGCGAAGTGATGCGTTTCTGCCAAAGTTTTATGAGCGAATTGTTTCGCCATATAGGCGCGGAGACCGATGTCCCAGCCGGTGATATCGGAGTCGGCGGACGCGAGATAGGCTATCTCTTTGGACAGTACCGCAAACTCAGCAATGACTTCACCGGTGTCCTGACCGGCAAAGGGATCAACTGGGGCGGCTCCCTCATTCGTCCTGAGGCAACCGGCTATGGTAATGTCTATTTTGCCTGCGAGATGCTTGCAACCCGCAATCAGATACTCAAGGGAAAAACGTGTCTCGTCTCAGGTAGCGGCAATGTGTCGCAGTATACTATCGAGAAGATAATCGACGAAGGCGGCAAAGTTATCACCTGCTCAGATTCTAACGGATATATTCTGGACGAAGCTGGCATTGACCGGAAGAAACTTGAATTTATCATGGACCTCAAAAACGAGCGACGTGGTCGAATCTCGGAATACGCCGAGAAGTTTAAAGGCTCGGTCTACACTCCGGTAAATCCCAAAGCGGACTCTAATCCGCTCTGGAACCACAAGGCCGACTGCGCTTTCCCATGTGCCGTTCAGAATGAGGTCAACGCCAAAGACGCGGCGAATCTTTTGAGAAACGGGATTTTTCTTGTCTCAGAAGGGGCGAATATGCCGGTCGCGCTCGATGGTGTCCGCATACTGTTGGACGCAAAAATTCTCTATGGCCCCGGCAAGGCATCAAACGCGGGCGGCGTCGCCGTCTCTGGCCTCGAGATGTCACAGAACAGCCAGCGTTTCAGTTGGACACGAGACGAAGTCGACAACCGGCTCCGTTTGATAATGAAATCCATACACAAAACCGCGCTTCAGGCATCGGAAGCCCACGGCTCCCCGGGCAATTATGTTAATGGCGCAAATATCGCCGGCTTCATCAAAGTCGCCGATGCCATGATGGATCAGGGTATTGTCTGAACAAAGCATTGTATAATTGCAATGCAGGCTGATAGCACGAAGGTAACGAGATGAATGTCGATATCCGATACGGAAGCGGCATTCTCAGCATTCCTGTCCCTTCCAATTCCACCGTCGATTTTATTGGTAAACAGGACGGCCTGCAGTTTCCAGTTGTTGGTGAGCGCGCTTTCAAGACTGCCTTTCTTCAGAGTGATGGACCCAGTTATCTTTCTCATGAATCTCCGCTCGTTGTGGTCAATGACGGCTTTCG
The DNA here is from genome assembly GCA_034439475.1 of Candidatus Zixiibacteriota bacterium. NCBI lineage: Bacteria > Pseudomonadati > Candidatus Zixiibacteriota > Candidatus Zixiibacteriota bacterium. The sequence goes on along the minus strand of JAWXAN010000009.1, from coordinate 6,617 downwards.
CAACACCCCCACATCGATAGTTCTCGAATGGCTTAAAAATCTTGCCCCTGGATTTTTGAAACGCGCAAGATTTCTGATTTCGACAGGAACCCATACCCCTCCGACATTGCTTCATTTGCAATCAATTTTTGGTCCTCTATATGAAGATATTAAAGACAGAGTCTTTATCCATGACTGCCGAACCAGCGACATGGTTTTGGTCGGTCAGGATTACTTCAAACACAATTTCTATATCAACTCGCTTGCCGCGTCGGCTGATAAAACTATCATCGTTGGCTCGGTAGAGCCCCACTATTTTGCGGGTTTTACCGGCGGAAGAAAATCATTTTTCCCCGGTCTAACAGATTTTGCCACGATCGAGCGCAATCATAACCTTGCCAATTCAATGGAAGCCCGCCCGCTTAGGTTAAAAGGTAATCCGGTGGCAGAACACCTTCAGTCACTCATGGAGAGCTTTCGCTCATCAAATGTTCTTTCTATCCAGGCCGTGATTGATTCCAATGAGCAAATGGTTGGTTGTTTTGTCAATGATATGCTCGCCAGCTTTTCTCAGGCGGTCGACTTGGCTCTTGAAGTATATGCCCATGAGGTATCCAAACCTTACGATTTGGTTATCTGTGAGCTGTATCCTCCGCTTGACGCAAATCTATATCAGGCTCAAAAAGGGCTGGAAAATGCCCAAGCCGGAGTTGTCGATGGCGGCAATATTATAGTCGCGGCTGCCTGCCAGGAAGGGATCGGCTCAGAGCATTTCTTCAATCTGGCTCTTCAATGGGACAAGGAGAGGAATCAGGCCCGCGACGGCATTTCCCGCTTCGGGTCTCACAAATTATCGAGAGTTAATTTGCTGAGTCGAAGAATAGGTATCTATTTGCATTCAGATTTAGATGATGACATCGTCAGGCAGGTCTTCTATGAACCAATACATGATATAACTGCTTTTATTTCTGCTCTTTCAGAGAATAAGAAGTTACGCATTGCGGTTGTCAGAAATGCGGGTCATACCGTCCTTCGTGTTGATTAAGATCGGCATGAATAATGCTCATATCAGTCTCTATATGGTTCTTGAACTTTGAATACAAAAATGGACAGAACGAATTCGCTTTTTCATCCATTGAAGTCTTTCATTGACAAATTGGTGATTAAGCGTATCTTTTTTTCGGCCCCTCGTTATTAATCCACGAGTAAGGACGCCCGGTACAAGAGATAAGCAACAGAATACAGTCGGTTCGGCACTGTGAGAGACGGAGACTTCTTGAAGAATCAGCAAGAGATTAAACGCGTTGGTGTTTTTGGTCATTACGGCAATGAAAATCTCGGCGATGAGACAATCGTTGCCGCAACGATTCAGAACATTAAACGCTTTTTGCCCGAAGCTGAGATATATGGATTTTCCATTAACCCCGATGACACCCAAAAAAAACATGGCGTGCAGTCATTTCCGATCAGATCATTCATGATGCGGAAGAAGGAGGCTACTGCTCAGGCACAAGGTGATCAAGTTTCTGCTTTGTCTGGGTCAGCACGAACGAGTTTGGCTTGGCAATTGCGCACAGGCATTAAGAAAGTACCTGTTCTCTTTCCGCTTATTCGCGCCGGTGTCAATTTCTTTCGCGGAATCAATTCGGCCATTAATGAACTTGAGTTGATGGTTCGGTCTTATCACATACTCAGAAAAATTGATCTTCTGCTCATTGCCGGTTCAGGTCAGCTCAACGACGAGAACGGCGGGGTCGCCGGATTTCCTCTTACATTGTTCAAATGGAATATGATGGCAAAGCTCGCCGGCTCACGAGTTGCCTTTGTCAGTGTAGGCGCTGGTCCGCTTGATTCACCTTTCAGTCGAAGAATGGTAAAGTTCACAATTCATAAGGCTGATTATATTTCCTTTAGGGATCAGGGTTCAAAAGACCTTATCTCTGAAATTGATCCGGGCACAGACAGGCCCGTATATCCTGATCTTGCATTCAGCCATCAATTCTATTCAGTGCCGGCACGGCATGGGTTTCCTGCGGCGCGCCCAATCGTCGGTATCAATCCTCTTCCCTTTTATGATGAACGCTATTGGCCGGTAAGCGATAAACGGGTATACGAGGAATATCTCGAGAAGATCGCGCGGATGTGTCTTTGGCTCATTGATACGGAGCATACGGTTTCTTTCATCTCTCTCCAGTTAAAAGTAAGTCCCGCCGTCATCCGGGATGTAATTGAAAATATACACCGCCTTCGCCCTAATTTTACGAAGGAATATATTATACATCATACTATCACGGGGCTTGAGGATCTCTTCGCTGAGCTCTCGGCATGTGATTATGTGATCGCTACCCGTTTTCATGGAATACTCTTGTCACTCTCGCTGTGCAAACCGGTTATCGGACTTTGTTACAGTGAAAAGTCTGTTCAACTTATGCAGGATATGGATCAGGGCGAATATAGTCTTGATATTGCGAGTTTCACTTTGGAAGAAGTCCAGACGAAGTTTGCCTCACTCAAAATCAACGCCCCAACAATTGCAACGGCGCTGAAGCGGCACGTTGATGAAAATAAACGCAAGCTCGATGAACAATATCTGGCAATCCTGAACAGAAATCAATCTCCTCAGCCGACGCCGCATCCCGTCGTGTAATTGCTTTTGGCTTTGAGCGACACCGGCACATGCCGAGCACAATCTGATTAGATTTAAAATTACATATCAAAATGAGTGGCGTAATCGCCCTAACGAATAATCCGACGAAGAATTTCCATTTTCGGCATGACTCCTAACACCGGAAGTCCAAGGAAATCCTGGACGTCTTCAACTCTCTTGAACGATTTGTCGAAGAGCTCCGAGAGAATTGCGGCTGCCGCTCCTATGACAAGGCCGAGCATAAAACCCATCAACACAATCTTTAGGCGGTTTGGAGAGAATGGGGCAAGGGCCAATTTGGCTGGTTCAACTTTGCGATATTTTGATGTTGAGACATCCTGAAGCAGCGCCTGAGAAATATTTGACGATTCCTGCTGGTCTTTGAATTTGTCCCTAATTTCGGTTGCGGCAGCCACTTCACGATTCAAGCGATCAAGCTGAGCCTGGTATTCTGGGATCGTGTTCACCTTGTTATCAAGCGCGTTTAAGGCCGATTCAAGGTTGGTCTTATTGGCATAGCAAAAGTCAAGATTTGATCGGGCTGCGAAGAGATCAGTCAGGAGTTGTCGAGTAGTGTCATCCAGACTCGCAAACTGATCGTTAATCATCCGGCGTTGTTCGATTTCAAGATTCTTGTTCAAGGAATTCATCTTTAGGCGCATGTTAACCATTTGCGGATCATCCCAACTATGTGTCACCATCAGATTGGCGGAATTCGATGTCTCGCGTGTTAGCTGATTTTTTATCTCGCGGCTTTCATCGGTTTGGCTAAGTGTCAGACGGGCAATATTCACACCAGACCGGGAACCAAGTTTTGACAGCGCTTTCTTCTCTGCTTCATAGAATTTGTCAATGTCGTTGTTATTTTCGACTATCTCCGCACGGAGTTCATTCCGGTTGGATTCTGAGGTTGTATTCACATCCAACTGGACGTTGAGAAATTCTCTTTCAAATTGGGTCTTTTCATCAATAAGAACGGCGAGTTGCTTTTCGTATTTTTGCAATTGGACATCCGAAAAATCCTGGGAAGACCGAAGCGATGACAGTTCCTGTTTTAGGCGTTCCTCAATGAAGACATCGGCAAGGACATTGGCCATGTCTCTGGCCCTCCCCTGACTGGTCGACATTGCGGTTATTTCAATTTGGTCTTCGCCCGCCATTGACACTTTAATCTGTTCTTTTAGCTGATCCTGAAGAATCAGCAGGCGTACTTGTTCCTCGCTCATGAGCGTACCAGCGGCCTGTTGTCGAGCGGCTATCCTTCGGGCGGACTCCCTGAGTTCCTCATTGTCATCAAGGTGCAGGCGGTCATTCGTCAAATCGACATATCGTGTAGATGTAATTTCATTGTACAAGCTTTTCAGCATTGCGCTCTGTTGGGCTTGCGTTTGGCGATACCGTTGATCGAGCCCCAACAGTTTCTGCAAATCACCCGAAAGCCGGACATTGGGGTCAACTGAGACGATCGCAAAAGATTTATATTGAGGAGTGAGTAGATATGAACCGCCCCAAGCTGCAAGAGCGACAAATAACCACGGGAGGATAATAAGCCATTTTCTCTTGCGAACTATTGTGAGGATATCTTGGATATCGGTAATTCTTGTTGCCTGCTCTACCATATAGTCCTTTATACCATCTGTTCCTGAGCCGGAACTCCAAAAATATGATAGAAATCCCGTCAATTTACAAAATATACTCGCAAATGCCTCTCTGCAAGCAGTCAATTAGATTATACAGAGTTATAATCGGAACGTCGGGAAGATTTATGAGCCATTTCGCTTGAATTGCGACATCTGAGTTCCTAATTCAATAGAAAAAGCCGTTGGTGGTTAACCACCAACGGCTTGAAGGAAAGCAGAACAGTAATTCAGCCTGTACTTGTTCAGCTATGGCTTGCAAGGAGGAAGTTGATACGTTCCGGGATTGAAGAGGAAGTTGATAAGAATAGTAATATCATTTATATCCGGAGCGCCGCCGCTTGCATTTATATCCGCTTCACCAAGACAGCAGGGCGGCGTAAGCGTCATGAACAGATAGTCGATCAAGAGCACCAAGTCGGCCACATCGACAACATTATCCTGATCACAATTCAAATTTCCTGTTGAGCCGGTGCAGGTAGCGCCGCTTGAGCAAGGAGTAACACCCTGATTATTTGTCTTTGATTTCGCGATATTGGAAATTGGCGAATAGTTACCAGCCTCATCGTACGCTTTTATTGCAAAATAGTAGGTTCGGCCAGCGACCAATCCATTGGTTGTGTTCAAAATTACTTGCTGCGGACTTCCGCCCGGCACCGGGGTGATAACTTTATTGAGGGTCGTTGAACTGGCGTAGTTGGCGGCTGTCAGTAAGCCGAGAGTAGAGTCACGAAACATTATTTCGTAACCTGTAACCGTTCCGGTACTGCCGTCATCGCCAGGCGCTGTCCATTGGAGATTCAGCTCACCGTAGCTTGTTCCGGGAGTAGCGAGAGCGCTGGTAACCGTTGCTGGAGCAGTCACATCACCGCCCCCTCCACCGCCACCACCTGTGGTTGTGCCGCCATTGGCCAGTATGGTATCAGAGGATAAGATAAAAGCTGAACCGTTGTAAACATTTATAGTGCTTGCGGTGTGTTTCGTCCATTTATAACCGGCGATAGAGGAAGTCTTTGTCCGTGATTCCAGTCGGAACCACTGGCCAGTCGGAGATGCTGGTGTGGTAATTGCAACAAATGTCGTGGCAGAATCGGTACTCGCCTGAGACGCCAACCGCAGATAAACCTTAGTCAGAACTTTCGTTGCGTCACGCGGGTCTTTATAGTCAACCAGTCTTACTTTATCGCCTGCCGCATTATCATTTGACGAATCAATTATATTGCTATGCAAACCGAAGTATTTCCCGAAGGCATCGCTCCATTGAGCCGTTGAATCATGGATGCCATACCCGCCCCACCAGTAGACCTGTCCCACCCTTTGCGCCAGAGAGAAGTTGTAGGTTGTACTGCCTCTGAAATTACAGACAAGCATATAGCCGAGATTTATCGTCTTAATTCTCTCGATGTCCATCCCTGCCGACACATTCAAATCCCCGCCTGTTATCCAGCCCGGATACATCTGAAAGGCCGAATCCTTCACACTGAACAACGCATTCATCATAGTTAAATTGTTGTCCAACTGGGTCGGATTGCATGGCACAACATAGCTGTATTCTCCCATAACATAGGCGCGGGCGTACGAGGCGCAGACTTTGCCCTCGTGTGCCCAATTCGGTAAAGCCGAAACGGGGTTCGCGGCAAAGTTTGGGACATACTGTAATCCATAGCTCGCCATCAAATCGCCCGCCGTTTTCATCCAGCCCTTTCGCGCCCTGCGAAGAGAATCACGCACATCAACATAACTGTGGACGGCATCGGCGTCTTCAAGATCAAACGCATTCCCCCAGTTTCTCGTGAGGCTCGTATACGGACTTCCATACGACCATAGGCTTGGGATAATATCCTTGAATGGAGCCATGGCAGAGAAAATGCCGCCAGGATTATTGGCGGTGTATCCGATAATAGCTTCCTCATCGACAAACACTCCGTCGTATCCTATTGACTGGGCAGCGGCTTTCCATCTATAGGCAAGATACTCGCCGACTTTTGGGTTGCGGAAGTCCCAGCAGAATCGAGTCTGAGCATCCGTGTAGCCCGAACTAAGTAAAATACCCCCCGGTTGAGTAGTGACAAATCGGCCAAATCCTACGGCATTAAAATCTTGGACACGTACCCTCACCGAATCTGCGGGCAAGGTGTTTTTTAGGCGCAGAACCAATGAATCGAAATTGTACCCCTTAGATATTGCCCAATTTTTCACGAGCACGGTGTCTGGGGCTTGTAATATAAACAGGTCATACACGAGCGCTTTGAGCTTCGGGTTTATCGCCTTCATAGCAGTGATATTACTCAGGGCGTTGTTTCCTGAGCCAATACAAAACGCATACCTATTGGCATACCAAGTTCTCTCTGCGG
>JAWXAN010000008.1 GCA_034439475.1 Candidatus Zixiibacteriota bacterium | reverse complement strand
TAGCGGACTGGAATGACAAAATAGAAGGCTGACTGCACTTCTTAATTCTTCGTGCGGGACGTCTCTGTCGCGCACCGATGATTAAGACGTCAGTCCGCCTCAGCGGACTGACCTACAAGATGAAGACGAACATGAGATTGCCACGCCTGCACTCCCCGCAAGGACGTACTGGAAATGCCTGCTTTATTCTTCGTGTGGGACGTCCCAGTCGCGCACAGTGTGGCCCATCACTCCAAAACAAGTTTCCTCAAAAATGATATGTGTGATTTTTGCCGATTATAGGTACTATTGGGAATCTGTTTCTGATAGACCGCAAAGTCTCGCGCCGCAGCGATAGCTTCATCCTTGCGTTCTAAGATCACAAGACATTTAGAGATAAAATAGTCGCATTCAATCAGATTAAAATAATTACCCGGCGTGTCATCAATTTTATCACGGATCAGACGATATATCCGAGCAGTGTTTACATAGTCACGCTTCGCAAAATACGCCTGCGCCATTGGCCATAAAAACGATGTGCCGTCAGGGTATGCTTTCTGCATCTCTTCGGCTACTGCTATTGCGGAGTCATATTTCTCTTTATTTATCCAAATCCAGATGAGCCCGCTTCTGGCCGATTCTTTGAAAATTTGAGCCGAATCGGCGGCGATATAAAGCTCTTTGATACCGAGCGCACGGTCATTTTTGAACAACCCTATCCATCTCAGCATTCCAGCTTTGGCAGATTTCCAATAATGATATGTCCCAATCCCCATGTAATGGTCGTAAATGCTGCTATCAAGCGCCAGTCCGGCTTCATACTCAGATTTGGCAGCAAGACCAAGTCTTATGGCCGAGTAGAGCGAACCGAATCTACTTTCTCTGATCGAGCCGTATGCTTTCGAATGTCCAACAAAAAGATGCATCCAACTCTTGGTGGAGGCAGAACCCGAATCCGACACCATTTGCGCTTTCATACGAAGGGTATCCAGAAGCTTCGCATAATCAGGATAGAGATTGTCCTCGAAGAATGCCATCTTTGCCATTTCGATTGCGGCTTGGATAAGATAGCAGCCCGGATCATCGGGATAGATCCGGGCAAAGTCTCTCTGAAGCGAATCAGCGGAATCAAAGCGGTTATTGAAAAGAAGCTGCTGAGTCTCACTCAACAGCTGAGCCTTATGGTCATCCATATAAGCCGCTGCATGAAGCGGCCTGAAAAGAGAAAGGAAGCAAACTAAAGTGAAAAAAAACAAAAAAAGACCGGCATGTCTAACCATACCGGTAAAATTATCGCTCTGTACACAATGAAGCAAGACTAAATTAAAACACTTGGCTCTTTTCCCCTGCTCATATAGAACGTTCCCCCGGGACAAACTCTGTCAGGTCGACACCTTTATCGGTTGTAGCAGTAATAATAACAAGGCCGTTGTTTTCATGGTAGACCAGTCTACAGCCTCGGCAGTTGTGGTCAAAAAACGATGTGTTATTCTTATGAACGGAATGCTCAATCAGCTCTTCGGGGATTTTAAAATCCTTAGAGGGAACCACAAAGACCGAGACAATTTCATCGTTTTTCACGAAAACAAAATGTCCCATCTCGACGCCCATTATCTCCTGCATTTGACCGCCGACAAGTTGGAAGTCGCCGATAGTCGACGAAATATTATATTTGTATTGCTCAGCGAATTTGCCCATAGAACTGACCGTCAACAGGTTATTGCTAAATGATGCACTTTGGTCAGCAGCTTGCCAATGAGCGCGTTCAAGCGGGATGTAGATGTTGTAGTGCTTGTAGAGCTCCGTGCCGAAATAGCCAGCTCCCACCAGAAAGACAAATGTCGCGGCGACCGCTACGATTCGCGAAATTCTTCGAATCGGAGTAGTTTGCGTCTTGACTGCACTTTGGAATTCCGCTTTTTCTTCAATGTCGAGTTGGGAAAGAATGCGAGTACGGAGTTGGGTATCCGATGGCCCAAGTGGTATGGCCTGCTTGAGTTTGCGTTGCATCCCGTTATTCAATAGCTGTTCAGAACGATAGATGCCTGAGCAATTATCACAGGTTTTCATGTGATTATCGAAGTCGTGCTGTTGTTGGGGGGTTGCTTCTTGATCAATTATTTCATAAAGAAATCTTAACGAGTTGTGGCGGTCCATAGAGTGCTGTCCTCAAAATAAAAAAACTTAGCTGCATACTTCTCCAATTCGCAGATTGTTTTGAGGAACGGCAGCGAGTCAGTTTCCTGAATTCTTGATATATCCGTTCTTCACTGCGTACTCGAACAACTGCTTCTGTAACAATTTTCTCCCTCGGTGCAGTCTCGATTTGACGGTACCAAGTTGCAAATTTGCAATCTCGGCGATTTCCTGGTAGGAGAAACCCTCAAGAAACGAGAGCACTACTACCGTGCGAAAATCCTCAGGCAATTCTTCGATTGCCTTCTTGACGTCATCGTCAAACACCTTGGCGAAAAATTCGCTCTCCGGATTCGCATCCGGGGTCGCCAGCGCAAGTTGACCATAGATGAAATTATCATCGACATCGTCAACAGATACCGAAGCCGGCGTCCGTGCTTTCGAGCGATAGTCGTTGATAAAAATGTTGGTCATGATTTTGAATAACCATGCCCGACAATTCGACCCAGGCTCAAACTTGTCCCAGAAGCGATAGGCCTTTACATACGTCTCTTGTACCAAATCATCGGCGTCGTTTGCATTTCTCGCCATCCGAAGCGCGGTACGCTTAAGAGCATCCATATGCGGCAAAGCTTCTGTTTCAAAGCTCTTTCTCTTATCGCGGGTGAGGCTAACTTGTTCGATCACAGTGGACATATCCAATTCCGAAACCGTGCCAGGTTACCTCAGCCTGATTTACTAAACAGACCGGCTGTGTTTGTGGTTCCCTGGGCACTTGTTAAATACTCATACACTTTCAAAATTTCTACGTTCCAATGATATGGAACAGACATTCACTGAAGGTTTCTACATTTAAGTAAAATATGCCGAGACCATCATAGATACAAGAACATTCCAAAGAGCGAGCCTTCTAATCCGATTGAGGTACTGTGTTTTTTTGGTTGTCATCAAATCTTATAAGCCAAAGAGGCAATTGAGGATATGACGGCTGCCTTACGACATAGTTTCTCACTTTCAGAAGCCTGAAAAGGGGCTGAATTTCCTCATATTACTAGTGCAATATTACCCCTATATTCCCCTATGTCGACCAACTATCTTATCTATGATGATGCCTGTCCGGCCTGTTTGATCGGTATTAATAAACTCAAAAAACTTGATACTTTTGGACTCATTTCTCTGATTCCGCTCTCAAATCCAAGGATTCCTTTGGGCATACCTCTTCCTTCATCAGACAAACTCAGAGAAGCCATCTGTCTCATTACCTCAGACAATACCACCTATTTTGGCGCTGATGCTTTGTCACGAGTTGCTCTGCTTCTTCCCAAATCCCGTTTTGTCGGCAGACTGTTGCTTTTGCCGGGAATAAAACATTTGGCGCGTCCGATCTATCGGATTGTCGCGAAGCATAGGCTAAAGCTTTCGAAACTGTTGGGCTGACAGGGTGATGGGGACAAAATGTGTGGTGTCGGGCGTCTCTGCCCGACACTGGCATTCATTACAGTGGTTGGTGTACGTTCCACCTGTGGCGGACTCGAAAGCATCGTGCACCAACTTGCACCGTACTCACAACTCGTCATTGCGGGCATAATAGCCAAAAAGTGTTGGTAAATTTCTGATATCTTCTTGTTATACTTGGTATTTCACCTAAGATGACTGAGTCC